>CAMWVZ010000098.1 GCA_947177845.1 uncultured Bacteroidales bacterium
GGCAAGGGGCGGGCAATCAAAACAAATGTCGGAACGGGGTGAGGAGCCATTCGAGGAGGCGGTTTATCAGCGGCGCGGTCTTCCACTTCTCGTAGTCGAAATCCACGCAATGCTCCTGCGTGCCCTCGATATGCCTGCGCAACAACGTCACAATCTCCATATCCACCCCGTAGAGCATAATCTCGTATTGCAGCCGGAAACTCCGGTAATCCATATTCGCCGACCCCATAAGGAAACGCTTGCCGTCTACCAGCATACACTTGGCATGGAGCAAATCGCGCGTGTAGAACTTCACCTTCACCCCCGCTTTATATAACGGCCCGAAATACTTGTGCGACAGAATATCCACCAACATCACATCCGAATGCAACGGCAGATGCAACACCACCTCACACCCCCTCTGCACCGCCTGCACCAAAGCCCTGCGGATTTTCTGCCCCGGCAGGAAATAGGGCGTTTCTATGAGGATTTCGCTCTTGGCATTTTCGATAAGGTGGAGCATCTGATTGCGCACCGTCTGAAAATAGCGCGTGGGCGTGTCCTGAATGATGCCGAAACCGTGATAGTTCACCGTCTTTATCTTCTCGAAAGGCACCAATTCATAGAACTTATATTGCGCGCAGTTGCGCAGGAAGCACCCCTTGAGCTTGCGCGTGATGGGATTTTCGAGCCGCAGGTTCAGGTCGCGCCAGTTGAGCGAGTAGGAGGTTAGGTTGGAAGAACCTATATAACTGATTTTGTCGTCTATGAGAAGCAGCTTGCGGTGGTTGCGCGTGTTGTTGCGGGCAAAGGAGTTGGAGACAAAGAATTTCATCTTCTTGAAATAAATCACCTTGCCTCCGTGGGCAATCACCTCGTCGAACAAATCCGACTCCTTGGTGCCGTAGGCATCCACCAAGAGCCGTATATCGAGCCCCTCCCGCGCCTTGGCCGCCAGCGCATCGCGGAACTTATGTCCGATAGGGTCGTTGTTGAAGCGGAACGTTTCGAGATAGATGTATTTTTCCGCCGCCTCGATATCCCGGAGCATAGCCGTGAACATGGCCAGATTGTCGTCGAACAACTGCACCGATGTGTGAATGGATTCCGGCATACGTTCTCTTTTTGTTAGCTGTTGCAAACTTACCGAATTTTCGGGAAAGGCTGGCGGAAAAGGGCATAAAAAAAGGGCGCCCCGACGGGGCGCCCTTCAACCAATCATAAAATTCTAGAAATAGAACCCGCGGTTGTCCTTAATCTTGGCCGCTTTCTCCAAGGCCAGGCCCACATAGTTGGCCGCCGCCTGCGAAAACTGGTTCTGACGCATCTGCACGAGGTTGTCTACCTGCGCAGGCTCCACGGCGTTTTCGTCCACCTTGTCCACCATCACACGGTAAACCCCCGAATTACCCTTGATGGGTTCGGAAAGCACCCCGGGCTGCATACCGCAGACAGCACCCAGCACGGCCGGTTCCACCGAATTGCCCACGAGCGGGTAGGAGCCCAGCGAAAGACCGTAGGCGGTATCCACCGCCACATTCAGCTTGGAGGCAAGTTCCTCGAGCGAGGAAGCCTCTTTCATCCTCTTCGCCAATTCGCCGAACTTCTTGTCCTGCTTCACCAAATATTCCACCTGAGGAATCTCCATGGCACGGGAGAGGGGAATGTAGTCGGTTTCGTTGATGATGTTCAGACCGGCCACCACATAACGGTTCTCCATTTCGAAGATACGGTCGGCCACACGGCCTTCCTTGCTGCTCTTGTCGTAGGCCCAACGCACCACCTCGCGCGCCTGAGGCACACCGGGAAGCGCCACGCCCAAAGCATCGCTGGCAGACTGACGCACCCGCACACCCATACGCGCCGCCGCCGAATCCAAGCCCTTCAACGTGCCCTTGCACTGCCCGAGCAACTGGTTGGCCTGCGTGTAGACCGCCTTGGTCGTGGCCTCGCTCGGCTCGATGGGAAGGGTTACGATAGCGGCCAGCACCTTCTTCACGGGCGCGGTCTTTTCGGTTACATACATCACGTGGAAACCGTTGGGGCCCTCCACCATCGTGGCGCGGCCCTGCGGCGTGGAAAGAATGGCGTTGTTGAGGAAACCCACGAAATAACCGTCGCGCTGCCAACCCATATCGCCGCCGTTCTGCGCGGCCGAAGGATCCTCGGAATACTGCGCGGCCAGTTGCGCGAACCCGGCGGGAGAAGCGTTGATGACGTTCACGAGCGAGTCGGCCAAACGCCTCGACTGCTCCTTGTTGCGTCCGCTCTGGCTGCCCGCTTCGGTATAGGACAGGAAGATATGATTGATGTGAAGCGAGTCGGGACGCATCTGCACATCCATGAGCTTGGCCATCTGATAGGTGCGGCCGATGCGGCGGGGCCCGATGAAGGTGCCCTTGGCGGTGTTGAACAACGTATCCCAGCCCGGCAAAATCTCGCTCTGGTTGCGGTATACGCTGTCGAAACGCTCACCCGAAGTAACGGCGTTCACAAAGTCGGGAATGTTCTCCTCCGCCTGAAATTCGGCGAAAAGGTCGGCCACCTGACGGTCGAGCTCGGCCATGTCCTGCGGCGTGGGCGTAACGTCGAACACCACATAGTCGATATTGCGGCTTTGGTTCTGACGGAAACGGAACTTGTTCTCGTTGTAGTATTTCTGATAGTCGGCCTTGGAGAGCGTGATGTCCGCGTCGGCGATTTCGGCGTAGGGCAACTCCACATAGCGGGCGGTGTAGACCGGGGCCTGCATGGCCAATTCCGCGGCGGCCAAAGCCTTGGGCATATAATACGACTGCGACACCAGCACGTAGTATTTCTCCTTGAGGCGCTCGTTCTTAATCACCTTCTCCAAATCGAGCAAGGCCGCCTGATCCTGTTCGGACAGCTGGTCGAAGTTGTTGATGATGTTCATCACCTGCATACGGTCGTATTCGCCGGTCTGCGGGTTGGTGAAGTAGGGGTAGAGATAGCGGCTGATGAACTGCCCGTAGTACATATCGTTCATTTCATCCGTGCTGACGGTGAGCCCCGTTCTCTGGCAAGCCTCGTTCAGCAGATAATCGCCCAGAATTCTCTGCCAGGCCATGGCGCGGATCTGTTGCAAATCCTCTTCGGAAATCCTCACGTCGGCACCTTGTGCGCGTTTGAACTGTTCGGTAATCTGATCCACCTGCTCGGCAAACAGATTGTAAGTAACCGTTTCACCATTGATAACGGCCAAGGGAGGCGCGCTCTGATTCCGTCTTCCGAAGGCATCCTGCACCACAAATCCCACAATGGCAACACCGATAAGCCCCACGGCCAAACCGGCATGTTTCCTGATTTTAGCGATAATAGCCATTTTCTATACTGAATTTTGTTAATCAACAACTAAATCACACATTTTGAGCTGCTTTTCGAGCAAGCCCAAAAAGGAGCGCAAATATAACATTTTTCACAGACATTGTCAATTTGAGGGGACACGGCAGATAGGCCAAACGGCCGTTCTTGGCCCACCGCACGCGGCTGTACGGAGTCTATTTTTTCGCTCATAATTTGAGTTGCTTTGCAACTCTGCATCAAATCGCGAAAACAATAGCTCCTATCCGCCGCTTCCCACCGCGCCACTTTTGCCTACCTGTTCATAAATTTTAAATCGCTGCTTAAAAACACTTTATACTTCAATATCTTCGATAAAATTCGATAAAATCAACCCTTTTACGATATAGAATGTAGCCGGAAGCGACAGCTTTGTCTTCCCGGCAAAAAAAATACGGAAAGGAGGTTTTATAAAACTATGGTTTAGAATGAAATTATTTATGACTTTACATTTATGTAAAAAATGTCTTATATTTGCATTGTAATAGATTATGAGTGAAGTAGAGTTGCTCCTTTTGGATCAGACCGAAAACTGTACGGTCTATACCATACAATTCCTCTCCGACGACTTGAACGAGTTTGAAAAATTCGTTGCCAAGTTTCATAACCACGGAGAATTGAACAGAGATTTCCGTATCATCGCCAAGTTTATAGAGCAGGTTCTTGACTTTGGCGCATGGGAAAGATTCTTTAGACCCGAGGGCAAGATGAAAGATTCTGTGGTGGCGCTTCCCACATTGAGTTCGAAACTACGGCTCTATGGTTTGCGTCTGTCCGACAGAATTCTGATTCTTGGCAATGGCGGCGAGAAGAAGTCGCGCACCTATAACGAGGATGATTCCTTAAGGGGTTACGTACTTACCTTACAGCGGTTTGAGGAACTGCTCAAAGAGGGTGTACGGGACGGAAGTGTCGTGATTACGGAAAGTGAAATTAAAACGGATAAAACTTTTGAGATATGAAAAGGGCCAAGACATCGTTGCGCGATTTGTTGTGCGATATTACGCCGGAAGAGAGGGCGGAAGCGCGACTTTCCTTTCAGATTTCCAATCGCCTCGATGCATTGATGCACGAAAAGGGTTTGTCGAAGAAGCAATTGGCCGATGCTATCGGTAAGCGTCCGAACGAGGTTACCCGTTGGCTTAGCGGGGAACATAACTTCACCATCTCCACGCTCGCCATGTTGTCTACGTTCTTCGGACAACCTATCATCTCCGTAGGGTAAGCCATGCCGGACTTGGCCGATTAAAGGGGGTCGAATTCGCCCCCCTTTTTTATTCAAAAATTTGTTAATTGATAAATAATTCGTATCTTCACAGAGTGGTTTGGGGAATTGTGACGTTATGGAAC
>CAMWVZ010000099.1 GCA_947177845.1 uncultured Bacteroidales bacterium
TCGCCGACTTGGTGGCCTACTGCCTGAACCTCCCCCCGCATGTTTGCCTGAATGACATTGTGGTGATGCCCACCGCCCAAGCCAACTCCGGCAATTTCCACAAGGTATTGTAGTTTTGGCGAAAGTCTTATAGAAAGAGCGGCCGCGCGAATTATGCGCGGCCGCTCTTGTCATTTAGTGCGTTCTGAGAATAGCATTTTATGTAAAATAGTGCATTCTGAAAACGCAAAATATGTAAAATAGTGCATTCTGACTTTCTAAAATATGTAAATTAGTGCATTTTGAAAAATATAACTATCTTTGTTTCTTATTATAGAAGAAACAATGGAGAAAAGAACCCTTGAGAGCGTATTGTCAGACCAAGCAGAAGAACTGACTCGGAAAAAGTCGAAATGGTTTTGTCAACGTAAGGAGGAAGACCAAATCGATTTGGAAAGCACACAGGCGCAAGTGGTGATAGGCGTACGGCGGAGTGGAAAATCCACCTTGTGTTACAACGTCTTGACACGAAACAAACTGAAGTTCGCCTATGTCAATTTTGACGATGAACGGTTGGTAAACCTCAAATCTGAAGACTTAAACGATGTATTGGAGGTTCTCTATAAAATTCATGGAGATTTTCAATATCTGTTTTTGGATGAAATACAGAATATACCGGAATGGTATCTGTTTGTCAACCGTCTTTTGCGTCGGCAGATACATATCTTGATAACGGGTTCCAATGCCAAATTGTTGAGTGGAGAGCTGGCCACCCACCTTACCGGACGTCATCATGCCATATCGTTATATCCGTTTTCTTTCTCTGAATATTGCATATGGAAACAGATAGACATGCATTCCATGTCAACGCATGCCGTTGCCACCCGTCGGGCTGCTTTTGATGAGTATCTGAAACAAGGAGGCTTCCCGGAATTACAAACCATAAAGAATGACAGGGATTATATCAATGATTTGGTTGAAAACATCCTGAAGCGCGATATAGAACAACGTTTCAAAGTGGTTCATGTTTCTGCCTTTGAACAAATGGCACAACATCTGTTGAATGTGGCACCTACCGTTATCGTGGATAAAACCCTGCAAGAGTTGTTTAGTTTCAAGTCCAGACATACCGCCAAAAACTATGTAGATTATTTGAAGCAGGCCTATCTGCTGGTGGGATTGCATAAGTATTCGGCCAAAAGTAGACAAAGGATTATCGGAGAAAAAGTTTACCCGATAGATGTGGCGCTTATGAACAAACGGGTAAATTCGTTTGCACAAGAAAATCTAGGTTGGCGTTTGGAAACCATCGTGTATCTGGAACTCTTACGTCGGTATAGGCGTAACGGGTTTGATATATATTACTATAGCGACAGGTCGGGCGAATGTGATTTTGTTGTATGCAACGGAAGTAAAGCCTTGCTTGCCATACAAGTGGCATATGATATTTCCTCCGAAAAGACACGGAAACGGGAAATATCGGGGCTCTTGTTGGCGGCTCAAAAAACAGGGTGCGACAACCTACTCTTATTAACCGATCATCAATACGACGAAGTAGAGAAGAACGGCTATAAAGTAATTGTTCGCCCCGTGTATGATTTTGCCTTGTCGGAAGATTATGCTTTCTGAGTCCAGTTCATTTCGCTTAATCCATAATCAAGAACAGCAAAATCCTTAATGTCGACTTCTTGGTTGATAGATTTAAAGAAATTGCAGAATGTAGCGTATTTGTCCCATGCTTTATATCTGAAACATTGGAAATCGAATTTCTTTAAAACATCATCAATCGCCTTATTCCAAACAAAATACTCTTTCGGATTGTGAACTGCAAGTATTTTAGTGATGATATTTTTTCCACAACCGAGTACTCTGTATTTGGTAAGTGCATATTCATACTTTTTTGCAGTACTCAAGGTGTCGTCACAAAGCATTCTGCACAACTTTTTCAAAGAAGAATCCTGAACGGCCTTTTGTAATTTGTCTTTATGGATAGGGATAATATGCCCAAGTGCATCGATTGCTAAAAATGCATCAATGTCTATGTTTTTGAAATTGTTTTCATAATCAAGTGCCTTTCTTAAATCTTTAACAGCTTGTTGTCTTTCCTTGCATACGACACCATAATAGGAAGAGTTTCTCCATTTACGAAGATATGCTGTCAACTTCTCTTTATTTAAAGAAAATTCTACCTCTTGATGAACCCCCGCATGTTCTTTTTTCTGTAAAGAGGCATACTTATTCCATTTTTCAAAATATGGGCGGTAAATCTTGATAAAGTCTTCTGTTATCTTGTCTGCTCTATCAAAAATATTATTGAACCACTCTAAAATTTGCTTACAATCTTCTTGATTGTCTATCTTACAGGAAAGTTCGATATTTTCTGATAATCCTCCTTGTGTCAGATTTGCAGAAGAAACATATCCAACATATTTATTTTTAATCTTAAACAGATATACTTTGGGGTGAAAAACGCCCTTTTCACGAATATATACCCTGGCATTGTCTTTGTATAACTTTTTCAACGCTTCAAGAACATCCGGCGGTGTCGGCAGATAGGTTCCGGTGATTATCTTTACCGAACTTGTTGTTTTGGCCTTCTTCAAAATATCGAGGGAACTATTTTTACACAAAGCAACGGCAATATAAATCTCTGATGCTTGTTTTATATTTTCAACCAGTTCATTGTGCAAATATTCGATAATGTTTATCGTTTCCATATTTCCTATATTTTATATTAATAAAACACAAAGGTAATAAAAAATCGCCGTATGGAAATTCCATACGGCGATTTCCTTTTAGGTATGTTCTCTCGTTTATTTGATACTTTTCCCCATTTCGTAGGCGGTTTGCAGGGCGGGGTGACCGGCGATTTCGCCCGGGGCGGTGACGCCGCCGGCAAAGACGCTTCCGGCAAGATGGGCGCGTTCGAAACAGGCAATCCAGCCACCGAGCCCCGAAAGAGCGCGTTCCAGAACCTGCGGTTCGTCTTCTGCGGCGCTGGAAAGCATATAGATGTCCGTAAAGCGGTAATCGGAATCGTAGAGCGGATTGGCGCGGTCGAGCAAGGTCTTCATCTGACCGCACATTTCATAATAGTAGATAGGCGTGGCAAAGACAATGACGTCGGCATCGTGCATCTTCTTGACAATTTCGGGCGCATCGTCCTTAATCGGGCATTGGCCTGTCTTTACGCAACTGAGGCATCCTTGGCAAAACTTGATATCCTTGCCGCGGAGAGACACCGTTTCCACTTCGTGCCCCGCATCGGCGGCACCCTTGGCGAAAGACTCCGCCAAAGCCTGCGAATTGCTTTGGGCGCGCAGGCTGCTCGAAATAACCAATATCTTTTTCATCTTACTTACAGTGTTTTGATGATTTTGGCGGGAACACCGCCCACTACAGTGCGCGCCGGAACGTCTTTGGCAACCACCGCGCCCGCCGCTACAATCGCGCCCTCCCCGATATTCACGCCCGGCAGGAGGGTGGCATTTGCGCCAATCCATACCTTGTTGCCGATATGCACAGGCTTGGGATTCATGTCGCCGCGCGAATCGGGATCCATGGCATGGTTCAGGGTGGCAATCACCACATTCTGCCCTATCAGCACATCATCGCCTATCGTGATGCCGCCTTGATCCTGAAACTTGCAGCCGGAATTGACAAAAACCCGCTTTCCGAAAACGAGGTTCTTGCCGCAGTCGGTGTTAAACGGAGGAAAAAGCCGGAAAGACGCGTCCACTTCCCTGCCCGTAAGCTCCGACATAAGCGCCACGATTTCTTCGGGCGTATGGTAATGGCCGTTTAACTCAAGCGTGATGCGTATCGCTTCCTGACTCAGACGGTGCATCACCTCATGAACGGGCGAACCAGCGGTGACCGTCTCGCCCGTGTTCATATAGTCGAGGAACTCTTGGGTTGTCATTTCAACCAAGTGTTGTAAAATTCGGTAATCTTGTCGAAAGGAATCTTGTCGAGATTGTCGTAGAGGTCGCAGTGGCTGGCGTCTTTTACGATAAGCAGTTCCTTGTTGTCGCCTTGCAGTTTCTTGAAGGCATCTTCGCCGAAATAGCGGGAATGCGCCTTTTCCCCATGCAAAATCATCACGGCGCTGCGGATTTCTCCGGCACGGCTCAAAAGCGGAAAATTGATGAAAGGCAGGGGCGAAGTGGTGTTCCAACCGTCGTTCGAGTTGCCGGAACGGGCGTGATAGCCACGCGGGGTCTTGTAGTAGGCGTAGTAATCCTTCACGAACTGCGGCGCATCGTCGGGCAGCGGATCCACCACACCGCCGGCACGTTGGTAGTGTCCGTTGCGGTAGTCTTCGGTACGCTGGGCGTTGAGCGCCTCCTTGGCCTTGTGGCGGGCGTCGGCATTGTCATCTTGGTCAAAATAACCATTGGAGGTTACACGGCTCATGTCGTACATCGTGGAAGCTACGGTAGCCTTGATGCGCGTGTCGGCAGCGGCGGCGTTGACGGCCAGACCGCCCCAGCCGCAGATGCCCAAGACACCGATGCGGTCGGCATCCACATTGGGTTGCACGGAAAGAAAGTCAACGGCGGCGGAGAAATCTTCGGTATTGATGTCGGGCGAAGCCACGCGCCGCGGCATTCCGCCACTCTCGCCGGTAAAGGAGGGGTCAAAGGCAATCGTGAGAAAGCCCCTTTCGGCAAGCTGTTGGGCGTAGAGACCGCTCGACTGTT
>CAMWVZ010000100.1 GCA_947177845.1 uncultured Bacteroidales bacterium
TCCTCCGCAATTCGCGCTTTTTCGGGGTGTGGTGGGAGGGCTTTTGTTTATACTATCGTGCTCCCGCCCCGAAGGGGGGGGGAGTATGGCGGCCTGGGCACCCTCGGCCGCCTTCTTTTTTTTACGCCAAATCCGTCCCTCATTTCTAAACAAATCTTAAAAAAGCCTAAAAAATGTTAAAAATGAGGCGAATCCAAGCGCCCAATAAGAAAACATGCTTACTTTTGAGGCAATTAAAAACATGATTTATGGATAAACATTCTACAGATTTCGAGGAACGGGAAAACGCCCTTCCGAACGAAGCCCCGGAGCCGCTGAACGCGAAGTTTCTGCGGATATTCGCCAAAATGGTGACGGAACATCATCACCGTCTTCAACGCTATGTGCGTACCTTGTGCCGTGACGAAGCGCTTTGCAACGACCTTGTGCAGGAAACTTTCCTCGCGGCCCAACAGCAGATGGAACGAGGCGTCTACTCCGAAACAGGCCGGGGATGGTATTGGCTCTGTGCCATTGCCAAAAATCTTTTGGTGGATTACTACCGCCACTATAACCGTTGCAATATGCAACTTTTCCTCAACCACACCCAGATTTGCGACAATTTAGGTTGGTCGTCCGAAAGTTCGTCCGAAGGTTCGTGCGACCCTGCCATGCTCACGATGTTCGGAACCGACACTTCCTCGTCGTACGAGAAACGACGGAAACGGATTTCGAACAATATGGGCGTTTTGATGCAGACGCAATTCAAGGCCTTGTCGTTGAGCGAAGAAGAACGCGAATTGCTTTGCCAGCGCTACTGTGACGAACAGGTGTTCCGGGAAGTTTCGGCACGGACGGGGGAGCCTATTTCCACGGTGATGAGCCGTTATTATGCCGCGTTGAAGAAAGTGCGCAAACAACTTATGGCTTTGGATGCGCAAGGCCTTTTTGCAAAAGAGTTGTCTTTGGCGCAAATGAGAGCCTACATCAGGAGCAAGAACTCCGCCGCGGCATCCGATACGCAGGAAAAACGTCGCGTGCAGGAAGCGCGGCAACGCGACCGTATGCGGAAGATAGCCGCCTATGCCCGTAGGAACAGGCGGCGCGACGATGATTCGGAGTGTGTGCCGGAAACCGTGCGCTAACGGTATATTTGCGGCGGAACGCTCGTGTCGGTGCTCTTGGGCAGTCTGCCGAAAAGATAATAGGTCTTACCTTCGAAATGCAGGGACGGAAGCGTGTCGAAAATATCCTCGGCCGTTCCGTCCGTTTTGTCTGCAAGCGCCACGGCGGGGAGGATATAGTCGGGATGCACCACCAGTATGGCGGGAATGTTCAGAATCCGGTTGCAAATCTGAAAGAAGAGCACCGCGCGGTCTTGAATGTCGCCGGAACCTTTCTTATGGAACATGAGGTCGGCGGGGAGGAATTTGCCCGTCAGCTTGGCCGATTGCTTGGCCTGCGCCCCTATATGTCTTTCGATAAAGTCCGCCAACGCGAGCAGTTGGATTTCCTGCTTCTCGCGCTCGGAAAGCGTATGCTGCACGTCGGCATCCTGTTTCTGCTGTATCTGATTGTCCAAGTCTGCCTTGAAACGGTATTGCAAGGTCTTGGACATCGGCTCGCTGAAAGACGCTTCGGCATAGAGCCAGAAATCGCCGGAAGGGAACAGGCTTTCGATTTCCGCGATACGCTCGTTATAGACGTAGGTTTGGAACTGCCCGTACAGAGGGGGCAGGCGCAGCCCGTCGGGGTCGAACACCAGCGAAAGCGGGTGTGTGGCCGTGGCGAGCGCCTGTTTATAGCAGAACACCTGCGAGGTCATTTCCTTTTTGGAAAGTTTGACATCGGCCAGATAATAGTCGTTGTTGCCGATCGTGACGAAAGGCATATCGTAGATCGTTTCGTAGAAAGGAAGCAACACCACAAGGCGCTCGCCCTTTTCTCCCTTCAGCCGCGCCAACCGCGCGTCGTAGCCGGTCTGATTGAGCATGAACACCGTGAAACCCAGCGCCTCTCCGTGTTTGGATTTGATGAAAAGACGCTCGGCGAACTCTTTTATAAGTTGATAGTAAAGCCAATCGTTGAGGGCTAATTCTTCTTTGTATTGGTAGAACTGAAACAATACGGGATTGAAGTCTTCCTGTGCCAGATATTCCCAGAATTTGGCCACGTTCTTTTCCATTCCCTTGCCCAAAGTGGTGGCGCGCAACGAAGAAGCGTAGTAGATGCGGATTTCCGCTCCGTAGAATTTGTAGGCGATGTATTGTTTGGTGACGGATTGCGATACCGCTTCGGTTCCCGCGCCCTCGAAATAGGCGTAGGGCATGGGGGCGGGAATAGGATTGGGACGGGTGAAGACTTGAGAGATTTGCGGCGGGAAGAGGGTGTCTTCGGCCTGCGGGGAGAGCGTGTTCTTCGAGGAGAGGAGCACGGTTTCCGTAAAGGGCGGGCGGGTGCGGAGCATCAAGGGGTATTTCGTCCATTCCTTGCTCACCATTACCGAAAAATCGTGATTGTTCTGCCGCTGTATCTCTTCGAAATCGCCCACGGTGTTGGCCTTGATGTTCTCGTTAAACCACTCGGTCACCGTCTCTTTCGCATTGATAAGGCTTTCCTTTACGGTTCCGACCTTTTCCTTGGCCTGCTCTTTCAAGGCTTTCCCTTGGTCTATGATTTCGTCTTTGAGGTCAATGGCGGCGTCTTTGATTTGCTCTTTGACGGCATCGCCTTTGTCTTTCAAGTCTTGTTTCGTTTCTTCCCGTTGCGCTTTGCGTATGCTGTCTTCCACGGGTGTCTGCATGGAAGCGTAAGCGCTCGCGGGGATACCTGCGGCGAGCAGGGTGGAGAGGAGTAGTGTGAGGATTCGTTTCATAATGTGCGAAGATAGGGAAAAAGATGTAAATTTGGGCGTAAATATACGTGCGATGAAGCGAAGAATCTTTAAAATCCTCACAGGCGTGGCGGTGGCGGCGGGGCTTTTGTTGCTGTCGGGGTGCGGCAATCAACGCAATTTGTGTCCGGCTTACGACCGTCAGTACAAGGTGGAGCCTCTGCCGTATTGAGTCTATGTTTCGATATGATTTGAAATATCTTCGGCCTATCCTGCGGGTGCTTGCCGTCTTGCTCGCCGTTTCGTGGGGCGGGAGGGTTTGCGCCCAAGTGCAGGTGTATGAGGATTATGTGCCCGAAAAGCAGGTGCTTTATATGAAGCATCGGTTTTTCTACGCGCAAATCCATACGGGAGGCGGCACCCTCGGTTACGAGCAAGGGCAATTGAACCGCAAGTTCAGCTATTCGGGTTGGAATGTGGAGCTCGCCACGCAGATAAATCCCAAAACCAAGGCGGTGAACTGGTATCGTGCGGGGCGTTCGTATAAATACGGAATGCTCAACAGTTTCATGATACTGCGGGGCGGTTACGGCGGCCTGTGGGTGTTGAACGACAAACCCTATTGGGGCGGGGTGCAGGTGTCTTTGTCGTATCGGGGCGGCTTTTCGTTGGGTTTGGCCTTTCCGCAATGGGTATATGTGATATACGACGGAGAGGGGCAGGATATACGCTTGGAGAAGATGTCGGCCGACAATCCGCGCCATAAGGATGTGGCCTATATCGTGGCGCGAGGTCCTGTTATGAAAGGTTTTTCGGGCTTGCGCCCTTATCCCGGCGCCTATGCGAAGCTGGGGCTGGATTTTGAATTCGGCAAGGTGGAGGAACGTAGCCATACACTGGGTTTCGGTATGCTCTACGATTGCTATTTCATACGCATTCCGTTGATGATGGAGCGGAAAAACCCCTTCGGCTTCTTCAATTTCTATATCGAGTATAAATTCGGTATGCGCTATGGAGTGCGGTAGGGATTTTGTAAACGATAAATGTTAGAAGATATGTCGGAAGCGACTTTGGCGAACGGTGTGAAACCTCGGATAGAAGCCTCGTGGCTGGAGGTGCTCGCCCACGAATTCGAGAGCCCTTATTTTGCCGAACTGAAGGCTTTTTTGGTGGAGGAGAAGAAACATTATGCCGTTTATCCACCGGGGAACCTCATTTTCAACGCCTTCAACTCCACCCCATTCGATAAGGTGAAGGTGGTGCTGATAGGGCAGGACCCCTATCACGAACC
This sequence comes from uncultured Bacteroidales bacterium, assembly GCA_947177845.1. Taxonomy (GTDB): domain Bacteria; phylum Bacteroidota; class Bacteroidia; order Bacteroidales; family P3; genus Pullibacteroides. The sequence continues at coordinate 4,104 of CAMWVZ010000100.1, forward strand.
CGGACAGGCCGAGGGTCTTTGTTTCTCCGTGCCCGACGGTTGCCCGTTTCCTCCCTCTTTGGTCAATATCCTCAAGGAATTGGAAAGCGATTTGGGCTTTTCCTTCCCTGCGAGCGGTCATTTGGGCAAATGGGCGGAACAAGGCGTGTTCATGCTCAACGCCACGCTCACCGTGCGTGCGCATCAGGCCGGTTCCCACCAAAGAAGAGGTTGGGAAACCTTCACCGATGCCGTCATCCGTACACTTTCCGAAAAGAAAACCGGCTTGGTGTTCTTGCTGTGGGGCAGTTACGCCCAAGCCAAATCGGCTTTGATAGATACTAGTAAACACCATATTCTCAAAGCTGTACATCCGTCGCCTCTCTCCGCCTACCGAGGCTTCTTCGGTTGCAGGGCCTTTTCGAGAACCAACGAAATCCTCCTCAGCCAAGGGCTTTCTCCTATCGATTGGCAACTTTGAAAGAACACCGCTTTCAACATAGTTTTGTTTATTACTTGACGAAGGGGCAGGGCGGGCGTCGCGACAAAAGCGATATTTTCGCCAAATAAGAGTT
>CAMWVZ010000101.1 GCA_947177845.1 uncultured Bacteroidales bacterium
AAAAAGAGAGATGAAGACGCAGGAATTGTATGACAAGGTGCTGGATTGGTTCAGGGAAAACCGTCCCCTTGCACAGAGCGAATTGCAATTCGGCAATGCTTACGAACTTTTGGTGGCGGTGATTCTTTCGGCGCAGTGCACCGACAAGAGGGTGAACATGACCACGCCCGCCCTGTTCGCGCGTTTTCCCGACCCTTTGAGCATGAGCCGTTCGGACGAGAAAGAAATCTATTCCTACATCAAGTCGATTTCCTATCCCAACAACAAAGCGGCGCATCTTTTGGGCATGGCCAAGATGTTGGTGGCGGAATTCGGAGGCAAGGTGCCGAGCGAGGTGGAGGATTTGATGAAGCTGCCCGGAGTGGGGCGGAAGACGGCCAACGTGGTGGCTTCGGTGTTCTACAATCAGCCGAAAATGGCCGTCGATACCCATGTGTTCCGCGTGTCGGAACGTATCGGTTTGACGCGGAATGCCAAGACACCCTTGGAAACCGAGAAGCAGTTGATGCGGTATATTCCCGAGGAGGATGTGGCGCGGGCGCACCATTGGCTTATTCTGCACGGACGTTATGTCTGCGTGGCGCGCAAGCCCAAGTGTGAGGAATGCGGGCTGACGGCTTGGTGCCGGTATTACGCCTCCCAAAAGAAGAAGCAATGAAATACTATATCATAGCCGGCGAAGCTTCGGGCGATCTTCACGCCTCCAACCTCATGAAAAGTCTGCGCGAGAAAGACCCGCAGGCCGAGTTCCGGGGTTTCGGCGGCGATTTGATGCGCGCGCAGGGGGCGTATCTGTTGCGGCATTACCGCGATTTGGCCTATATGGGTTTTGCGGAGGTGGCGGCGCATTTGGGCACCATTCTTCGCAATATCCGTCTTTGCAAGAAAGATTTGCTGGCCTATCGGCCGGATGTGTTGATTTTGGTCGATTATCCCGGTTTCAATATGCGCATCGCGCCTTTCGCGCACCGTCACGGCATCCGCACCGTCTACTACATAGCCCCGCAGGTGTGGGCGTGGCGCACGGGGCGTATCAGGAAACTCAAGAAGTATATCGACAAAATCTTCACGCTCCTGCCTTTCGAGCGTCGGTTCTACGAAGCCTATGATGCCGAGGCCTTTTTCGAAGGCAATCCCTTGGTGGATTCCATTCGCGCCTACCGTCCCGACGAAGCTTTTGTGGCCCGATACAGGAACACGGACGACACCCGCCCCTTGGTGGTGATTTTGCCGGGAAGCCGCAAGCAGGAAATCAAGCGCATTTTTCCGCTGATGCTGCGCGTGGCGGGCAAGTTGAAGAACTACCGCTATGTGGTGGCGGGCGCACCCAATCTGCCCGAAGAACTCTACCGTTTCTATCTGAAAGACTATCCGCAGGTGGAACTGGTGTTCGGCCACACCTACGATTTGTTTTCGGTGGCGCACGCGGGCATGATAAAGTCGGGCACCTCCACGTTGGAGGCGGCCATGTTCTCCTTGCCGCAGGTGGTGTGCTACAGCGTCAATCCGATTACGTACCGCATCGGCAGAATGGTGGTGAACAAGGATGTGCGCTTCATCTCGCTGGTAAACCTGATTATGGACCGCGAGGTGGTGCGCGAACTGCTTCAGAAGGATTTTAACGAAAAAGAACTCGAGAGCGAATTGCTCAAGATATGCGAAGACGAAAATCGCAGAAAGTTATTAACAGATGAATATGCGGAATTACAAGCAATTATGGGCGAAGGAGGCACTTCTTCGCGCGTGGCGGCTTCGATAATTTCCGAAATCTACGATATAAGGAAAAGATGAAAAGATATTTCTTTCTCACGGTGCTTTTGACGGCCTGTCTCTTCAAGGGACACGCCACCGATGTTTCGGTGCGGATTTTTTCGACCGAACCCTCGTCCAAGATGCGTTTTACCGCCGAATTGGGGAGCTATACGGTATTGGACGGAGACCGTAACCGCCTGCTCGAACTCGCTACGGGCGAAGACATGGTGTTGAGTGTGAAAGACGGAAAAATCGCGGTGTTCCGTGCGGACACCCTTTTTACGGAAACTTTCAATCTGATTGTGGAAGGCACGGGGCTGAAAGCCATTTTCGGCTTGCAGAACCTTTCCAAGAACAACACCGTCAAGAGTTTCTACGACGACCACTTGGACGTGAGCGTGGAAAAGACCACGCTTTTCCTCATCAATCACGTAGACTTGGAAAACTATGTGGCGGGCGTGGTGCAGTCGGAAGTGCGCGGCATCAGCGACCGTACCGACTTTTATAAAGTGCAGGCGATTATTTCGCGCACCTACGCTATCTGCAACCTGCACCGGCACAGCGAGGAGGGTTTCGACCTCTGCGACGATGTGCATTGCCAGGCCTATCAGAGCCGCAACAACACGCCGCTCATCCTCACCGCCACCGTGCAGACGGCGGGCGAAGTGATTGTGGATTCGCGCGATGTGCTCATCATGGCTTCGTTCTATTCGAATTCGGGCGGGCAGACGGCCAATTCGGAAGATGTGTGGAACGCGCCCGTAAGCTATCTGCGTTCGGTTTCCGACACCTTTTCTTTGAGTGGAAAAAATGCCTATTGGGAAAAGGAAATGCCCCGCTCGGAATGGCTCAACTTTCTGCACAAGACCTATCGGTACGATATACAGAACCCCGTGATGAGGGATAGCGCGCTTACTTTTGCACAACCCGAGCGCAAGGCTTTCTTTCCGGGCGGGATACCTCTTAAAAACATTCGGCGCGATTTGAAACTTCGCTCCACTTTCTTTTCCGTTCGGGAGCGCGGGGGCACCGTGACTCTGAAAGGAAGGGGCTATGGCCACGGCGTAGGCTTGAGTCAGGAAGGTGTGGTGAGGATGATCGATTTGGGCTATTCGGTGCAGGAGGCCATTGAGCACTACTACACGGGAGTGTCTATTAAGAATCTGAGCGAATTGCCGGCCGGAAGCGTGGGGGATTGAGCGGCTTCCGCACCCGCGCGGGCGCGGGATTTTCTCTTTATGGTTTTGTTTTGAGTTACGTCGCGGGCTTGCTTTGGTACAAAGCAAGCCCGCGTTCCTTTTGGGGCGCGGCAGGCGCCGCCGTCTTGCTGTTGCTGGCGCTGTGGGTTGCATCGGGCATACGGAAGCGCTCCGCCTCCGAAAGACATTTGCGGCGCCTGCCGCTGAAAGGGCTTTCCCTCTGCCTGTGCATGTTCGTGCTGGCGGCTCTGCGCATGGAGGTGGCGATGCCTTCCCACAACCCCCGCCACTACGTCAACATGGGGCGGGAGGGCGTATACCGTATGCGGGTGGCCGAGCCTTTGCAGGAGCGGGCGCGCACCTATCGGGGCGAGGCCGAAGTGGAGGCGCTTTGGCGCGATTCGCTTTGGGTGGCCTGCGAAGGCAAGGTGCATGTGTATTTTCCGAAAGCCGACAGCGCGCGTTTGCCTGCCTGCGGCGACAGGCTCTATGTGCGGGGCGGCTTGAAGCCCGTGCAGGGCTTTACGGGCGCGGACGGAAAATGGTTCGACTATGCGGGTTTTCTTGCGGGACGGGGCGTGTACGGGCAATGTTTCCTGCGGAGCGGGGATTGGCGGTCGGAACCTTGGCGATGTGCGGGCGTATGGGATTTCATTCGCAAGAAAACGGCGGACTTGCGCGTGAAGCTGTGCGGTTTCTTTGAGGGCGCGGGCATGGGCAAGGCCGAAACGGAGGTGGCCAAAGCCCTTGTGTTGGGCGTGAAGGTGCAGGACGGCATTCAGGAAGCCTATCGGAATACGGGCATCGTGCATGTGTTGGCCGTATCGGGTATGCACTTGAGCATGTTCGCGGTGATGGCGTCGAGCCTGTTCACCTTCTTCGGACGCAGACGCTGGCAGGCGTGGCTTCGGTTTCTTCTCGTCAATCTCTTGGTGTGGGGATATGCCCTGCTGACGGGGCTGTCGCCCTCGGTGTCGCGGGCGGCCTGCATGTTCTCGTGGGTGGGCTTGGGCAACGTGCTGGGGCGCAAGGTGCCCACCGAGCGTTCGTTGGCGGTTTCGGCATGGGTGCTGTTGGTGTGCAATCCCTTTCTGTTGCAGGAAACCGGTTTTGTATTGTCTTATGCGGCGGTGGCGGGCTTGGTGTTTCTCACTCCGCTGTTCATGCGCCTGTGGAAGCCCGCCAACCGCTTTCTTGCATGGGTGTGGGGCATGGCCGTGGCTTCGTGTGCGGCGCAGGCGGCCACGCTCCCCGTCATCCTGCATATTTTCGGCACTTTCCCCACCTATTTTTTGCTTGCCAACCTGTTGGTGACACCGGTGGTGAGCGTGGCCCTGCCGTGGGGGCTGGCTACGGCGGGGGTGGCGTGTTTCTGGCAGGGCGGCGCGCATATCCTTGTCTACGGATTGGATTTCCTACTCACGGTGATGAACCGCATGGCGCTCTGCATAGGTTCGTGGCGCGCCGCCCTGCTGCACATCCCCCTTTCGTGGGTGTCGGCGGTGGCCTTGGGCTTGGTTACGGCAGCCTCGTGCCGAGGCCTGCGCCGCTATACGAAAACAGCCCTAAAGGTGAGTTTAGGGCTGTTGGTCATTGTATTTTGGGT
>CAMWVZ010000102.1 GCA_947177845.1 uncultured Bacteroidales bacterium
AAAGGAAAGGGGGCGAGTCCGTTAGGACTCGCCCCCTTTTTCGTGTGGTGATTACGATGTGCATATATGCTAATACTCGGAGAATACGAGAACCTTTTTGTCTTCTTCGGGCAAATGAAATTCAACGACTATCTTTCCGTCTGTGTATCTCCCGCCTCCAACCCAAAACCAATTCACGGGACCTTTCATATCTAGAACGAAATAGTTATTGCCTGTGTATCTGAAACGTATCTTTTCCTCTTGCTTTGGGTAACCGAGTGTTTGTTTTGTCTTTCCGTCAGCAAAGTGCTTGTACCAAACCGTTCCTTTTTCCCAAAATGTCAACTCATAGTAGTCGGCACCTTTGCAATAATCTTTATTTAGGGCAGCGGTGGCGATGAAGGTGCGGTTTTCGAGAGGTTCAGACTCCTCTTGTTTCCCGCCCATAATCTTATGCCGTCCACCCTTTCTAAAATTATAATAATATAATTTCTGGGAGACAAAACAAAGAATAATCGGGGTTTACTTTCTATTGAGGTTCTTCTGCGCGGCCTCAAAGGTTTCGAGAAAATGGATTTCGACGGGGGAGAGTTGATATTGGGTACGTTCACGGAAGCGGTCGTATTCGTTGTCGGCTTTCAGTTTGGCCACCTCCGCCGATACCGTACCGGCATGTGTGAGTAGTTGCTTGCCCGATAGCGTCAGAAAATCATCAAGTTTCTTTATCCAGTCTTTCATGTACATCGGCACATGGCTGTTCGCTTGCAATTCTGCAAAATCAAGATATAAGTTAACGATGCGGTTAAGTGTATCCACTTCATCCTCGGTTAGATAATTCTTGGCTATTTCTGCCTCTTGTTTAGTCGGTATCGTCCCTCTCCATGCGGTTAGCCCCATAAAATCCTTATCGGCATCCGCACGTTGGAATATCACTTCGGCGGCAGTATGACCATGGGCGGAAAAATGCATCTTATTTTGAACCGTTTTAAAGAAGCGCTGTGTGGCTTCCGTCCGAGGGTCATAGTCTATACTGAGTGCATAAATTTCCAACACCTTACGGTAAAAAATCTTTTCAGAACTGCGGATGTCTCGAATTCTTGAAAGCAGTTCATCGAAGTAGTTGCCTTGTCCGGCATTTTTCAGCAATTCGTCGTTCAACGCAAAACCTTTAATCATATATTCTCTCAACACCTGCGTGGCCCACTGTCGGAACTGAACACCCCGATACGAATTGACACGATACCCGACACTGATAATCATATCAAGGTTGTAAAATGCGATATTATAGGTTTTACCGTCACTGGCAGTTGTTGCAAAAAACGCAACAACTGCATCTTGTTGTAACTCACCACATTCAAGGATATTTTTGATATGCCTTGATATAGTGGACTTGTTGCGTTGAAACAACTCCGCCATTTGGTCGGCGGTAAGCCACACCGTTTCGTTAGCAAGTCGAACTTCAATTTTCGTCTGCCCTCCTTGTGTCTGATACAATATGATTTGACCGGTTTCCATATCTTTCACCTTAAATTAACACTTTGCTCAGTTGGTAACAATTTGTTACCAACTGCAGTCGACTACAATTTGTAGTCAACTGCCTATATCCTCTCCATACACTCTTGGGGCACCCAGCCGCGCGAGCCGTTCTTCACGCGGATTTTGACAAAGTTGCCGGCCTGATCCTCAATCCGCACCTTACTGCCTTCGTGCAGAATGAATTTGGTTTCACTTCTTTCCTGCGGGGAGGCCTTTACATTCACCGAAGCCTGCATCACCACCGCCGTGTCGGCATGAAGAATGCGGTATTGACCTGCGGCGAGAACCATGCCGCCGCAGAAGAGCAGCGCGAAAAACAAGGCGAGGAAGAATCCCGCCCGCTTGCCGTCGGCCCGCTGCGTCTGTAGATACACGCCGCCGCAGACAAGGCACAGGGCGAATGCGAGGATAATCACCCACGCCCATGTCTTGAGCGAGAACATGCCGCAGAGTTTCTCCCACCATGCGTAGACAAAGATTTGAGGCAGAGGGTTGAAACGGTCTAAAATCTTGCCCTCGGCCAAGGCGAGGTTGCCTTGTATGTCGCGGTTCGAGGGCGAGAGGCGCAGCGCCTTCTCGTAGTAAAGAATGGCGTGCGGATAGTCTACCAATCGGTAGTAGGTGTTGCCGAGGTTGTAATATACTTCCCACGACTCATAACCTTGGTTCAGTGCGGTTTGATAATGCTTGGCGGCCAAGGCGTAGTCCGCTTTCTCGTAGGCGCGGTTGCCTTCCACAAAGGCATTTTCCCACATCCTGAGGTTCTGTGCCTGTGCCGGGAACGCACCCCAAAGCAGACAGGCAAGCGCGAGGAGCGGGTATATCTTTCGTATTGTTTTCATAATCACCTTTATTTTATCGCGCCCACCATTTTATAGACGGCATCGAGGGCTTCGTCGTACAGCTTCTTCATCTGCGCCGCATCGTGGGCGCCGGGGGCGAAACGGGCCTCTTCGCAATGCGAGAGGGTTAGGATGAAGCCGTCGGTGAGGGCGGGTTCAATCTGCCGTTTCTCTAGTTCCGTCCGCACGTTGTCCATGGAAAGGTCGGCGGTGGCGATATTGAGTTTGCCCGAAAGGAATCCCCACAGCGCCTGCGAGATTTCCACATGGAATTCATCGCTCTTGTTCTCGTCCATGAAGCGGGCGGCCTTGCGCAGGCATTTCTTCGCTTCCTTGGCGGCCTTGCGGTTCTTCATGCCCACCACATCGGCCTGCAACTTGCGGCTACGGGAGAGCGCCACCAAGACGGCGGCAAAAAGCAGGGCTTCGCCCAGCAAGCAAAGCCAAAACAGGCTCGAGAAGAGGAAGTTCTTGCCGGTGGCTTTCCACGAGGGCACGCCGGTCTGAATGTAGGCGATGTCCTGCCCGTGCGTCGGCGCTCCGTTGGAAGCGTGCGTGTAGGCGGCGTCCTTGCCCGCTTCTATCTCCAACACGATTTCATTCACCCGCTTTTCCATATATTTTCCGGTGGAGGGATTGAAGAACGAATAGGAAAAGGCGGGAATCTTATAGGCGCCCGCATGGCGGGGAACAACGATATATTCGAAAGAGGCCGAGCCGCTTACGCCGTCCTCATCCACGGTCTTCCGATGCGACACGCGGGGTTCGTAGACCTCGAAATCGGGAGGAAACTGCACAAGAGGTGCGTGAATCATCTCGATATTGCCCTTGCCCGCCACGGTGAAGGTGAAGGTGAGGGCATCGTTCACCTTGGGTTTCTGCGATTTGTCGTAGTCGAAGGAAAGGGAGTATTCGCCCACCAGACCGTCGAAGGAGGCGGGACGGTTCTCGTCGGGGAGGGGACGCGCCTGAATCCGGAGGCTTTGGGAGCGGAGGTCTTTCTTGACCAGTTCGGTGGGCGAGCCGAAGAAATCGTCTTCGAACATATCGAAGATGCTGCGGCTCTGACGGGCGCGGCGGGGTGCCTGCACCTGCGCCACCGCCTCCACTTCCAAGGGTTCGAGCGTGTGGGAACCGGCCTGTTGGGCAAAGAGCGCCACCTTGCGTATGTCGGCCGACACGAATTGCTTGCCGTTTATGTTCTCCTGCCTTTGACTCTGCGGGTCCACTTGCAGTTCTTCGGTCCAGAAGCCTTTGTTGGAGGGCGTTTTATAGATGCTGTACTGCTCTACGGGAATGGAGGTGTAGATGCGGTAGGTAAGCAGCACCTGTTCGCCCACATAGGGTTGGCGGTTGCTTACGGAGGCCTTGATATAAAGGTCGTCGCCGTTCACCGAGGCGGTTGTGCGCTCCCGACGGCTGTCGGAGCGGTCTGCACCCTGCGTCTGTTGCGCTTGTTGCGGAGCGTCGGTGACGGTGAGGGTGAACGGTTCGGAATAATAGGTGTTCCCTCCCACCTCGATAGAGGCCTTGCCGAAATCGTAGCTGCCGGCTTTGGGGGCGCGCAGTTGGTAGGTGTAGGAAAGGGTGAAGCTTTGCGACTGCTTTCCATTCACGAACTGAAAGCTGCTCGACTGCGATTGGGCGGGGCCGAAAAGAATGTCGAGCCCTTTGAAGGCGGGGGCTTGAAAGTTCTTCGACCCCCGCGTGTTGATAGCGTAGCTCACCTCAAACGCCTGTCCCGCCGCCACACGCGCCGGGGCGCGGAGGCTCAATATAGGTTCTTCCTGCGCCTTTGCGTCGCAGAATAGCGAGCCGGCCGCAAGCACCGCCGCAAGGAACAGGCTCGATAGTTTAGTCTTCATAGTATCGCTTCTTTGCCAACTTTACCAATCTTTTTCAACGGGAGAGACTTTGCCGCGGTTCTCCTCTTTCTTGATTTTCTCCAAGGTGTTCTTCTCTTGGTTCTCCAAGGCTCTCAAAATCCTCTCGGCATCCTGCTCCTTCTGCTTCTGCCGCTGTTGTTGCTGCGGGCTTTGCTGAGGCTGGGGATTGTCGGGATTTTGCCGCTGCTGTTGTTGCTGCTTATCCTTGTCTGTGTCCTGTTGGTTTTGCTGTTGGTTTTTGTCTTGGTTCTTGTTGTCTTGGTCTTTATTATCCTTGTTC
>CAMWVZ010000103.1 GCA_947177845.1 uncultured Bacteroidales bacterium
CCCTATTGTTTCTTGATGGTGGAATATCATAACTGCAAAATCGTAAATTCGCGACATATTCCAAGTGTTTAACCATGGCCCTGAACCTGAAACAGACCTTTCAACAGAAGCAGCTTCTGAAGCTCTCGCCCCGGCAGGTGCAGCTGATGAAGCTTATGCAGGTGCCCACCCTCGACCTCGAGCGGCGCATCAAGGACGAGTTGCAGGAAAACCCCGCCTTGGAAGAAGGGGAGGGCGGCATTTACGCCGATGAGGTGCCTTTGAGCCGTCTCAAGGAAGACACCGAAGAGCCTCACGCCAACGACGACGACAGCGCTTCCGACGCCCGCACCGACGAAGACGCCGGCAAGGAACAGGAATTCGACATCAACGACTATATCGACCCCGAGCGCAACGACTACGCCTACAAACGCAAGAGCGACAACTACCGCAGTCCCGACGACGAATACCGCGCCCCCGTGCGCTTCCGGCAAGGCTTCCGCGAACAGCTCAACGACGAATTGGGAATGCTGGCCCTGAGCGAGCACCAAAGGCGTATCGGCGAGGTGATTATAGGCAATCTGGACGAAGACGGCTATCTGAAGCGGTCGGTGCCGGCCATGGTGAACGATATGGCTTTCAGCCTCAACATCACCGCCACCGAAGAAGAAGTGGAGGAAGTGCTGCGGCAGATACAGAGCCTCGAACCGGCGGGTATAGGCGCCGCGGATTTGCGCGAATGCCTGTTGTTGCAGGTGCGGCGCAAGTTAGGCGGGGCTGGGCGCGAGGAAACCCATGTGTGGAAAACCGCCGAGAGGCTTTTGGAAAAGTGCTTTGATGAATTCGTTGCACGGCAATACAACCGCCTGATAGAAAAGCTTAAAGTGAGCGAACAGGAGGTGAAGGAAGCCGTGGACGCCATCCGCACCCTCAACCCCAAGCCGGGACAGAGCGGTTTCGACACCGCCGCGCAGGAGGAAGTGCCCACGCTTATCCCCGACTTCTATCTGACCAACGACGACGGTGTTCTGTCGCTGCGGCTCCACGGCAAGAACGACCCCAATCTGCGCGTCAGCCCCGCCTACGAAGCCATGTTGCAAGACTATGACACTCAAACCGAAAAGAAACGGCAAACGCAGGAAGCGGCCCTGTTCGTGAAGCAGAAAATCGACTCGGCGCGTTGGTTCATGGATATGGTGCGTCAACGGCAGAGCACGATGTTGCGCGTGATGCAGGCTGTGGTGGATTTTCAGCACGATTTTTTCTTGGAAGGCGATGTGCAATACCTCCGCCCCATGCGCCTCAAGGACATAGCCGAAAAGGTGGGGCTCGATTTGTCGACCATTTCGCGGGTGCTCAACAACAAATACATACAGACCCATTTCGGCACATTTCCCGTAAAGAAACTGTTTTCTCAGTCGTTGGAAAACGAGGAAGGGGAGGAGATTTCCACCGCGCAGATCAAGGCGGCTTTGTCGGAGTTGATTGAGAACGAAGACAAGACAAATCCCCTTTCGGACGAAACTTTGGTGGCCGCGCTCAAGGAAAAAGGGTTTTCCGTGGCACGCCGCACGGTGGCCAAATACCGCGAGCAATTAGGCTATGCCGTGGCCCGTCTGCGCAAGCGCATCTAACGCTTGTACCAAAAGAAACAATCGTTCTGTTTGTCGCGTCCCTGAGGGTTCCTCTCCACAAACACAGGTTGCAGGGTGTGAGGGTCTAATCCCGTATAATACATTTCCGTAGCCAAGGTCATGGGGGTGGGCGTGAAGAGCTGAACTTGTTCCAGTCGGTAGCCCAAGTGCCGGGTCTTGCGTTCCAAGGCTTGCATGTCGCTCAGTTGACACGAGGGGTGGGCCGAAATGAAATAGGGAACGAGTTGCTGATTCTTTCCGATACGGCGGCACTCATCGTCGAAAAACGCCTTGAAGGTCTCGAATTGCGAGAAAGGCATCTTGCGCATCGTCTGCAACACATGGCTTTCGGTATGTTCGGGAGCCACCTTGAGCCGTCCCGAAACGGCGCGGGCGATGACCCATTCCGCATAGGCCCGCGCGTGGCCGCCCGCGCCGTTTTCCTTATGCAAAAACGGCACTAACAAGTCGTAGCGTATGCCGCTGCCGATATAGGCGTGCTTGATATAAGGCAAAGCCGCCACCTTCTTGTAGAGGTTGAGCAGCGGAGCGTGGTCGTGATGCAGGTTGGGACAGATTTGCGGCACGATGCACGACGGTTTTTTGCATTTGCGGCACAGAGCGGTTTTTTTTCCGTGCATACGGTACATATTCGCGCTCGGCCCGCCCAAATCGCTCAGATTGCCCTTAAAATACGGCATACGGGCAATGTGTTCGATTTCCTTCAACACCGACTCCTCGCTGCGGCTCTGCACCTGCTTGCCCTGATGCGCCGAAATGGTGCAGAACGCACATCCTCCGAAACACCCCCGGTGCAAGGTCACCGAATTCTGAATCATGACGAAAGCGGGAATGTCCCCCCGATTTTTGTAGCGTGGGTGCGGCAAGCGAGTATACGGCAAGTCGAAAGACCCGTCTATGGACGTATCTCCGGGTTCCGTCACGAAGGGCGGATTGATGACGACACAACCCCGTTCCACGGCCTGAAGAATCCGCCCACACTCCATTTGATTGGAAGCCGTCTCCACCATGCCGAAATTGGCGGCCTGCGCCCGCTTGTCCTTCAAGCATGTTTCGTGCGAAGCGAGCTTTATATCGGGTTGACTGAAAGGCGTGGCCGGCACCTTTTCGGGCGGCACGGGGCAGAAGTACGCCACCTGCGGAATATCCTCGCAATCCTTTATATTAATATTTCTATCCAGACGGCGGGCGATTTCCACCATAGGCTTTTCCCCCATGCCGTAGACCAGCAGATCGGCGCCGCTTTCCTTCACAAACGACGGCAAAAGCTTGTCCTGCCAATAATCATAATGCGTGATGCGGCGGAGCGAAGCCTCGATACCGCCGAGAATCACGGGCACATCGGGAAAAATCTGTTTGAGAATGCGTGTGTAGACCAAAGTAGGGTAGTCGGGACGGAAACCCGCCGCCCCGCCCGGCGTATAGGCATCGTTGCTGCGCAGACGCTTGCGCGCCGTATAATGGTTCACCATCGAATCCATGCTGCCCGCCGACACCCCGAAAAACAAACGCGGCTTCCCCAATTTCTTGAAGTCGCGCAAGTCGTCTTTCCAGTTCGGCTGCGGAAGAACGGCCACCTTGAAGCCCGCCTTTTCCAGCACCCTGCCTATCACCGCCACCCCGAAAGACGGATGATCCACATAGGCATCCCCGCTCAGGAGAATGATGTCGGCCTGCTCCCAGCCCCGTTTCTCCATTTCCTTTTTGGAAACCGGAAGCCAAGCCTCAAGGGGAATTCTGTCGGGGTCGATGGGTTGCAACATAAAAGCGGAAAAAAGGATAACAAAAAGAGGCATCTCTCCGAGATGCCTCCCCAATCAAAAACTATGAAAAACTCTATTGAGGTTTTTTTAACTTTCGGCGGGAACTACCGATACGGACGGACGACCCGACAGACGGTTTTTCTTGAAGGCTACCGTGCCGTTGACCAATGCGAAAAGCGTGTGGTCCTTGCCCATACCTACGTGAGCACCCGGGTGGTATTTGGTGCCGCGCTGGCGAACGATGATGTTGCCCGCAACTACACTTTCACCACCGAATATCTTAACGCCCAAGCGTTTGCTTTCAGATTCACGACCGTTGTCCGAACTGCTGACCCCTTTTTTGTGTGCCATTGTCTTCTATGTATTAGATGGTTCGTACTATGATTAAGCGATTTTCTCGATTTGGATTTGCGTGAGATCGGCACGGAAACCCGTCTGCTTCTGGTATCCTTTTCTTCTTTTCTTCTTGAAAACGATAACCTTGTCACCTCTCAGGTGCGACAGAACCTTGGCGGAAACCTTGGCGCCGTTCACTACGGGCGTACCCACTTCCACCTTGCCGTTATTGTCTTTCAACAAAACCTTGTCGAATTCTACTTGCTCGCCTTCTTTGGCTTCCAACCGGTTTACGATAACTTTCTGGTTTTCTTCAACCTTTATCTGCATACCGGCTATTTCAACGATAGCGTACATAACAAATGTTTTTCTGCAATTGGGGCGCAAAGATAGACAAGTTTTTTGAATTTGCCTAAAATTTCGGTGATGAATTTGCGGGATTTGTCTAATTGTAAGATTTTCAATGTTACAACAAGTTTCAAATTGTTAATATGTGGTTGATAAGTTGGTTAAACGTTCAACAAAATTTGTGTTTTAGCGCAAATGTCGTACCTTTGTCGCCCTGTTTCGGTCAACGCAAGTTCCGGAGCGGAAATGGTGCATGTAGCTCAGCTGGTTAGAGCATCGGATTGTGGTTCCGAGGGTCGTG
>CAMWVZ010000104.1 GCA_947177845.1 uncultured Bacteroidales bacterium
ACAAAATGATAGTGCGAACCGAAGCGTTCGAACGCGGCCCTATCCAGTTCCTCGCGGTGGTCGGGATGCGCAATCGAAATGAGCGCCTTGGCACGGTCCTGCAAGGTCTTGCCGTAGAGGTTCACCGCACCGTATTCGGTAACAATCCATTGCACATGGGCGCGCGTAGTCACTACCCCCGCCCCCGACGTCAGCACGGGCGCAATCTTGCTCACACCCTTGTTGGTGACAGACTGCATGGCGATGATAGGCTTGCCGCCCTCGCTCAACGAAGCCCCGCGGATAAAGTCCACCTGACCGCCCACACCCGAATAGAACTTGGTGCCGAGCGAATCGGCGCACACCTGCCCCGTCAGGTCTATCTGCAAGGCGGAGTTGATGGCCGTCACCTTGGGATTCTTGGCAATGATGAACTCGTTGTTGGTGTAGCCCACATCCATCATCGCCACCCCGGGATTGTCGTCGAGGAAGTCGTACACTTCCTTGCTGCCCATCACGAAGGTGGAAACAATCTTGCCCCTGTCTATCTTCTTGTTCATACCGTTGATAACTCCCTTGCGCACCAAGCCCAACACCCCGTCGGCGAACATCTCCGTATGCACGCCCAAGTTCTTGTGGTTGCCCAGCTGCGAGAGCACCGCATTGGGAATGGAGCCGATGCCCATCTGCAAGGTGGCCCCGTCCTCAATCAGCTCGGCCACATACTTGCCTATCTGCGCCTCTTCGGGCGAAGGCTGGGCGAAATGCCCCTCGATGAGAGGCGCGTTGTCTTCGGTGAAGATGTCGATCATGCTCATCGGAATAAGCGCGTCGCCCATGGAGCGCGGCATATTCTCGTTGATGGTGGCGATAACCGTGTCGGCCGTCTCCACGGCGGCCAAGGTAGCGTCCACCGAGCAGCCCAGCGACACATAGCCGTGCTTGTCGGGACGCGACACCTGAATCAAAGCCACGTTCGGACGGCAGAAGCCCTCGCGTATAAGACGCTGGGTGTCTTGCAGAAAGCCCGGAATATAGTCGGCGTATCCGGCCTGCGTGTCCTTGCGCACGTTGGCGCCCGCAAAGAACGACTCCATGCAGAAGACACCCTCGAATTCGGGCGCCGTGTAGGGCGCCGGCCCTTCGGTGTGCAGGTGCTGGATGCGCACATTCTTGAATTCGCGGCGACGGCCGCGCTCGCACATGGCCGCAATCAGTTTCTGCGGCGCACAACCGATGGCATGGATATGCACACGGTCGTCGGTCTTGATTACTTTTACCGCTTCTTCGGCGGAAACGATTTTGAAAGAGGTCAACATACCTTTATTTTTTTTCTTTGATAACAACCATAAATACGGGGAAGTGGTCGCTGTAACCGTTCAGCCACACCCCGCCCGCATGGGTACGCAGGGGATAGCCCGCATACTGTCCGCTCTTCTGCAAAAGCATCGGGTCGCGGAAAATCCGATAGCCGTAGAATTTGAGCGTGGAACGGTCCTTGCCCACAAAGCCCTGCGTAAGAAGCATTTGGTCGAACAGATTCCACTTGCCGCGATAGCACAGCGTGCCGTTGCCCAACTTATACGCCCCGTAGGAAGCGTTATACATCTGCCCCGGTTGCAGTTTGGTGTAGTCGTCCTCCTTGGGGGCGTTCATGATTTTCACCACACTGTTGTTGTAGGGGTCGTCGTTCAGGTCGCCCATCAGCACCACCTTGGCGTTGGGGTTCACGGCCAAAAGGCTGTCCACGATGCCACGGCTGTATTCGGCGGCCAGTTCCCGCTTGGGCGAGCTCCGTTTCTCCCCACCCAGACGCGAAGGCCAGTGGTTCACAATCAAATGAATGGTATCGCCCATATAGATGCCCGTCACCACAAGCTGGTCGCGGGTATAGAAGCCCAAACGCTCGTAAGGAATGTTCACCGAGCGCGAACCCAGCAGCGTGAATTTGTCCTTCTTGTAAAGCAGCCCCACGTCCACCCCGCGGCGGTCGGGACCGTCGTAGTGCACGATACCGAAATTATAGGGCAGCAGTTCGGGCTGCGCCACCAAGTCTTCCAGCACCATGCGGTTCTCTATCTCACTCACCCCCAAGATATCGGGGCAATGCAGGTTCAGACCCTTTTCGTCGGTGCCAATCTTGGCAATCACCGTGGCCAAGTTGTGCAATTTGTTGTGATACTTGGTTCCCGTCCAGGCATAGCCCCCGGTAGGAAGGAACTCCTGATCGTTGGTGTTGGGGTCGTCGATGGTGTCGAAGAGGTTTTCCAGATTGTAGAATCCAATCATCCCCACATCATAGGTTTTCTTTTCCTGAGCGGAAAGGTTCGTACACAGCAGAAGCGACAGCACCGCCGCCACGCCCCACGATAAAACAGACTTACGCATATCTTTGGTTTTTAATTAAATCAAAACATGAAATCCCACATGGGCAGTTTCTCGGGCTTGGTGCCGAGCGCGGCCTTGGCCTTTTCGTCCAAGAAGTCCTTGCGGATTACCAGACGGAACATATACTCGCTGAACCAATCGTCGGTGAAGGTGATGTAGCCCTTGTGCCCCGCCGTGGAGCCCCAGCTGTTCTCGAACTCCCACTTCACGGGCTTGTCGTTCTCGTCCACATCGCAACCCACCAGCGTCATCGCGTGGCTCGACCCGCTCTGACGGCTCCAGATACGGTCGGCCTTATCCATATCCAAGCGCACGCCCAGCATCGACTCGTAGTCGTAGAGACCGGGCGCGGAAATGCCCTTCTTGCTGTCGAACTGCTTGCCCACATCGCAAGAAGCGTACATCGCCTCGTTGTTCTTGATGGAGGCCAAGGCCGCCGCCTTGATATCGTCGGCGGGCAGGTTCAGATACACCCAGTTGAGCCCCTCGTAGGTGTTACGGTAGTTCTCTATCTCATACATCTTATAATAGGGACGCGTGGGGTCGTTCATAATCATGATGTAGTTGTCGGGGGCGTATCCTTCGGGTTTGATTTCGGTATAGAAACGCAGGGGCGTGTAGTCCTTCAGCTCCTGAATGTCGCCGTTCTTGTCTTTGTAGCGCCATGTGAATTCGGCGGGAGGCTCGCCCAAGCAGAGCGCCAGAATGCGGTATACATCCTTCAATCCGCTCATCTTGCGTTCGGTAAGAGCCTTTCCCTTGGCTCCCTTCTCCACCATGTGACGGATATCCATGCCCGTGCGGCGCAGACTCTCGTTCACGAGCGCGCACATCTGCCGGGTGTTGTCCGAATGTTCGGTTTCGGGCATCACCTCCGCCGGCACCACGCCGTATTTCTCGGCCAAGTTATAGTAGAGGTTCCACACCCCGCCGTCGTTCACGGGCTCCGAGAACAGATGCATCACGTCCCGGTCGGCTATATCGTTTTTAGCCGTGCGGATGACATTTTCCAAAAAGAGGTTCGACTTCTCCAATATATCATAGAAATAGAGATAGTTGTGAGAAAAGTCGAATTCGTCTAAGCCATATTTTTCCATAACCCCCGGGCGAAGCACGTTCATGGAGGTGAACATCCAGCACCGGCCCGATTTCTTTTGGTCGGTAACGCCCTTCACCTTCACCCTGTATTTGAAATAGTGGTCTATCTTGCCCTGCATGTCGCGGTTCAGCGCCTGCGCCTTGAGGTCGGCATCGCCCGTAAGCACATTCTGCATGGCCACCGTGGGGGCGTCTTTCACAAAACTTTTCCGAAGATTGTCCAATTCCTGCGGGCCGATGTGCTGCGCACCGGCGGTCGCCGCTCCGGCTGTTCCCATCAAAACAATACTTAAAATTCTATAAATCCGTTTCATACAAAATTTAAATTAGCGTTTTCCGCATTTCTGCACACAAGTTACAAAGATACGAAAACTCAAATCATATTTTCCTAAAAAATAAGCAGAAAAAATCGTACCTTCGCGCCGTTTTTTCGTGCCCTCCCAAAAGCGCACGGATAGCCTTGGATAAAAAGCAAAAACCTAATAGAATCATGGCAAAAGAAAAAAAATTCATGACCTGTGACGGGAATGAAGCCACGGCGCACGTAGCCTCTATGTTCAGCGAAGTGGCCGCCATCTACCCCATCACTCCTTCTTCTCCTATGGCCGAGCACATCGACGAATGGGCTTCGCAAGGAAGAACCAACATGTTCGGCGAAAAAGTCCGCGTCATCGAGATGCAGTCCGAGGCCGGAGCCGCCGGAGCCGTTCACGGTTCCTTGCAGGCCGGAGCCCTCACCACCACCTACACCGCTTCGCAGGGCTTGCTGTTGATGATTCCCAATATGTACAAGATTGCCGGCGAACTGCTGCCGGGCGTGTTCCATGTGTCCGCCCGCGCCTTGGCCTCGCACGCCTTGTCTATCTT
>CAMWVZ010000105.1 GCA_947177845.1 uncultured Bacteroidales bacterium
CTTTGCGCTCGGCTTTTCGTATCTTTGCCTTTTACTATATTTATTTTTATGCGATACAACACTTCAAGAAGAGCTCTTGTTTTTCCCGAATACGGAAGAGGCATTCAAGATATGGTGGAACACGCTGTGGGCATTGAATCCAAAAGCGCCCGCAACCGCGCCGCGCAAACCATTCTCCGCTTCATGCGTTCGCTCAACCCGCAGGTAATGGAGTTGGACGACTATATGCACAAGCTTTACGACCAACTCATCATCATGTCCGACTTCAAGTTGGATATCGACAATCCCTACCCCGCCCCTCCCAAGGAAGGACAGGTGCGTCAGACCAAACCTTTTCATTATCACCCTGCCAACATCCGTTTCCGCTACTACGGCAAGACCCTCGAGGCCATGATCCGCAAGGCCACCGAGATGCCCGACGGCGACAAGAAAAACGCCTATCTGAACCTGATTACCGTTCAGATGAAAAAGTCGTATTATCTGTGGAACGCCGATATTCTGAGCGACGACATGGTGGCCGAACACCTGCGTATCCTTTCGGACGGAAAGTTGGTTTATACCGAAGCCATGCGGGGCGAGGTGTATTCTTCGTTCTACGACAAACCGAGCTTGGAACGTAAGAGCAAGTATATCAACGTGAGCGCTTACGACAACACGCCGCGCCGTCCCTACAACAACGGAGGCTACAACAGCTACGGCAACCGCAGCTACGACCGTGGCGGCTACAACAAAGGCTACTACGGCAACAATGGCTACAACAAGAGTTACGGCAACAACGGGTATAACAACAGTGGCTATAAAAACGGGTATAACAATAACGGCGGCTACAACAACGGTTATAACGCGCAGGGCGGCAACGGGGAAGGCTATGTGAACCGCAAGCCCCGCTACTACAACAACGACAACAAGGACAACCGCTCCTACCAGCCCCGTTTCAAGAAAAGCCCCTATCAATCCTAATTCCCTTCTGTCGTGAGTTCGTTTTCGATTACAGGCGGTCGCAAACTGCACGGTAGCATTGTTCCGCAAGGCGCCAAGAACGAGGCGTTGCAGGTGATTTGCGCCTGTCTGATTACACGCGAAAAGGTGGTGATAGACAACATCCCCCTTATCCGCGATGTGCTCAAACTCATTGAGTTGATGCAGTCTTTGGGCGTGGTGGTGGAACGTTTGGGAGAGCATACCTTTTCTTTTCAGGCGGTGGAGATAAACCAAGACTATCTGCACACCGAAGAATTCCGCCAACAGGCAGGCAGCCTGCGGGGTTCGGTGATGATTGCCGGCCCGCTCCTTGCCCGTATCGGCTATGCGATTGTGCCTCAACCGGGAGGCGACAAAATCGGACGCAGGAAATTAGACACGCATTTCATAGGTTTTGAACATCTTGGCGCCAAGGTGGATTACGATGCCGCCCTCCACGCCTATGTGGTGGAAGGGCGCAACCTGCACGGACGCTATATGCTTCTGGACGAAGCTTCCGTGACGGGCACCGCCAATATCATCATGGCCGCAGTGCTGGCCAAGGGCGAGACGGTGATTTTCAACGCCGCCTGCGAGCCTTATATCCTGCAACTGTGCCGTATGCTCAACCACATGGGCGCGCAGATTTTCGGCATAGGCTCCAACCTGCTCCATATCAAGGGAGTGGAGGAATTGCACGGCACGCAACACCGCCTTTTCCCCGATATGATCGAAATCGGAAGCTTTATCGGAATGGCGGCCATGACCGGCAGCGAAATCACGGTGAAGAACGCGCAGAACGGCTACGCGCTCGGCATGATTCCGCAAGTGTTCAAGAGGCTCGGCGTTTACAGCGAATACCGTGGCGACGACCTCTACATTCCCGCGCAGGAGCACTATCAGATAGAGAGTTCGCGCGACGGCTCCATTCTCACTATCGCAGACGCTCCTTGGCCCGGCTTCACGCCCGACCTCATCAGCATCGCGCTCGTCACCGCCACCCAAGCCAAAGGCAGCGTGCTCATCCATCAAAAGATGTTCGAAAGCCGTCTGTTCTTTGTCGACAACCTCATCAGCATGGGTGCCAAAATCATCCTCTGCGACCCGCACCGCGCCACGATTATCGGTCTGGACAGAGAATCGCCCCTGCACAGCATCGATATGGTGTCGCCCGACATACGCGCCGGGGTTTCGCTGCTTATCGCCGCCATGTCGGCCGAGGGCACCAGCACCATTCACAACATCGAGCAAATCGACCGCGGCTACGAGCGTATCGACGAACGGCTCAATGCCCTCGGCGCGGACATCACGCGTCTGTAGGCTTCTTCGCGTTTTTCTTCTTGGCAAACGGATCCACGCTGAATTGGTAGCGGTATCCCACCATGGCCTGAAATTCAAAGTTGGTTTTCCGCGCGGAGGAATTTTCGAGCGCGGACGCCCCTCCGAAAGCGTTGTTGAGGCGCGTGGAGAGATTGAAATCGAAGTGGTGCGCCTTCTTGAGCGTGTAACTCAAATTCAGACGCATTCCCCAAATTCCCGATTCGGCCTGCTTGGCACACACATCTATATAATAGCTGCACGAAGCCGAAGCCAACAAAGTCTTCTCGAAGAAACTTCTCGAAAGCGAAACCGATGGGCCTATGCCGTAGCGGAGCGGCTGTCTGCGCCCTTGCCGGCGGTCGAGACGGGTGCTGACGCTCAAAGCCGACTGCAGGCGGTAGTCGCCGCCCAAGACAATGCTGTGGCGCAGGTTTCCGTAAAGGTAGTCGCTGAAATCCTGCTGCACGTTGAGCCGCGAGCTTTGGTACGAGAAATCCACACCCGCCTCCTGCGCAACTTTGGCCTGCGGCGAGGTACGGAAACCGAATACCCATTGCGCCTGTTGCGAAATCTGACGGAAAGGCACCGTGTCGAAATCCTGCACGAAAGGATCGTCGGGACGTGTCAAATCAACAGGCTTGCTTTGGGTGTAGGAGGTGAAATTGGAGTAGTTGGCCGAGGTGGTGAAGTTCTCGTTGATGCGGAAATTGGCGTAGGCCGAGCCCACCACGCGGTCGGTGCGGTTTTTTCGGGAGGCTTCGAGGTCGTCGTGCTGCCAACCGATTTCGGCACGCACGTCGGCGAACGAAAAGGTATGCGCAAACGAAAGCACGATATTTTCGAAATCCTGATTGAAGTAGTAGGCGCCCATGGTGCGGTATTCGGGCGAAATGCGCTCGTAGGCAAGGCTCAGCCACTTATAGGCAAGCCCGGCCTTCACCGCCGAAGACCACGAGGCAGAAGGGTTGCGACGGTGGTTCCGCCCTGTCTTCTCCGCCGACAAATCGCTGATATAGTGGCTAAATCCCGCCTGTCCCTGCAAGTATAAATCTTTGTAGAGCGTGAAGGAGAAATCCAGCGCGAGCACGTTGTTGGCCTGCGGCGTCCTGTTTTCCCGCGCCCAAGCGGGCAAGGAAGAGGCTTTGTCGGCGGCCCGGAAGAAATGCACGCCCACTTTCTGTCCTTTGTGTTCGAAGTCCACCTTGAACGCATAGCCGCTGCGTTTGTAGGAAGAAAGCGTCTGAAAGGAATTCTCGCGCGCGCCGACGCTGTCGGCGCGCGCTTTCTCCAAGCGTCCGTACATGGCCATGAATTTGAGCGGAAAGTTGGAGGGTTGCAGGGAAATGCCCGCCCCGTCGAACTGATGCCCGCTCAGACCATAGGGATGCATGTCCATGGACGTGCGCCCGAAGTAGCCCGTAATCCATTTATAGGTGGGCTGAATGGAAAACCGCGAGAACGGCTGGCTGTACGAAAACCGGTTGTCGGCGAAGGACACCGAAACCGGCATCGAGAAACCGTAAATCACGGGATTCAACTGCACATTGAGCAGATAGGAAAACGGATCGGAATAGGCCGCCTGTGTGTTGAGGCGCGTGGAAGCCTGCGCCCCCACCGAGCCCGAAAGCACAAAGGGCTTGCGCTTGCCGATATCCGTAAAATCTTGTGCAAAAGCAGCATTCATGCCGCAAAACATCGGGACGGACAGGATGATTCCTGCAAAAATCCGTCTCCGGAAAGAGAGGTTGAAATGTAAACGCATAATGTTTTTTTCTTCCCTTATCGTTCAAACAGCATTTTTATCGAAGTTTTAAATGTTAATTTTTGTTAAAAGCGCGGTTATTTTTTCGAGGGCTTTCCATTTCCGATTTTTTGCTTACATTTGCAACCCTCTCCGATGCACGGAAACGTGCGGGACCTATATGGAAAGATGGGTGAGTGGCTGAAACCAACAGTTTGCTAAACTGTCGTAGGGGTTTCCCTACCGGGGGTTCGAATCC
>CAMWVZ010000106.1 GCA_947177845.1 uncultured Bacteroidales bacterium
TAGCCTCATTCAACCGAAATAACAAATTGAATGTCTTGTGAACCAATCTTTTATTATTATAACAAAACCCAGTTGCCGAACCAAGTCCACACCGCCACACCTCCCCTCACTATCAGTCATTTTCCCCATCCTCCCCGTTATAATAATAAAAGATTTTCACGCAAAAAAAACGTCAAGGAAATTTTCCGAGTTATGGCTTTGAAACCTCAAAATTGCGGACACCCTGGGACGGGGGATTGCATTTGCAACGGGGTTGCAGAAGTTCTTTTCTTATCTTTGTTGGCATGAAGCGATTTTTTATACTTTCTCTATCGCTCGGCGCGGCGCTTGTTGCCGCAACGGGCTGCGGGCAGAAGCACCCGCACGAAGCGCATGGCGACGAAGCGCAAAAGACTCAGCACAAGTCTAATAGGGTGGTCTTTCACGACGAGCAGGCACAGATGACCGATTTCGCGCTCGAAAAAGTCCGCCTTGAAAAAGTGGGCAAGCTGATTGTGTCGGCCGCCCAAATCCAGTCCACGCCGGGCAACGACCGCGACGTGATTGCCAAGGCTTCCGGCATCGTGGTGTTCAACCAACGCGACCTTACCGTGGGGCAGGAGGTGAAGAAAGACGAGAAACTGTTTTCGCTGGAGTGCGGGGGGATGATGGAAAACAATATTCATCAGTACTATACGGAAACGATGAACGCCTACGAACAGGCGCAGGTGGAGTATCAGCGCAAGAAGGAGCTGGCCGAGAAGAAAATCGTGTCGGAATCGGAGCTGTTGCAGGCCAAGACCGACTACGAGAATGCCTTGGCCAAATACCGCCACCTGCGCAAGAATTTTTCGGGCGGACGGCAGATTGTCAACGCCCCCATCAACGGCTATATCCAGCAGATAGAGGTGAAGAACGGCCAGTTTGTGCAGGCGGGCGAGCCCATGCTCACCGTGAGCACCAACCGCAAGCTGCTCTTGCAGGCCGACCTTCCCGCCAAATATCACGCTTCCTTGAAACATATCATGGAGGTGAATATCCGTCAGATGAATTCCTCGCGCACCTATTCGCTCGAAGAGCTGCACGGACGGCTGGTTTCCTACGGCAAGAGCGTGGAGAAGAACAATCCTCTTATTCCCGTTATCTTTGAGATAGACAATGCAATGGATGTGCTTCCGGGCACTTTCGTGAACCTTTACCTCAAGACGGGGGGCGAAAATCCGCGTCTGAGCGTGGCCAACGAAGCCGTGGTGGAGGATATGGGCATTTATTTCGTATTCGTGCAGGTGGAGCCCGAAATCTACGAGAAGCGTGAGGTGGTGCCGGGGGCGAGCGACGGTTTCCGCACCGAAATTCTGAGGGGTTTGCACGAGGGGGAAACGGTGGTGAGCCGGGGCGCGAGAATTTTGTTGTTGTCGCAGGCCGCATCGGAGGTGGATCCTCATGCGGGACATGTTCATTAGCAGATAGAGGATATGTTGAATAAGTTGATATATTGGTCTTTGAAGAACAAGTTTCTGGTTCTTCTCGGGGTGGCGGTGTTGTTGGCGGGCGGCGTGTACGCTATCCGTCATCTGGATATTGACGTGTTTCCCGACCTCACCGCGCCTACCGTGGCCGTGGTGACCGATGCCGAGAACATGGCCACCGAGGAGGTGGAGCGTTTGGTTACCTTTCCTATCGAAACGGCCGTGAACGGGGCCACGCATGTGAGGCGGGTGCGCTCATCGTCGTTGTCGGGGGCTTCTTTTGTGTGGGTGGAATTCGATTGGGGCACAGATATTTACAAGGCGCGTCAGATTGTGAGTGAAAAGCTGGTGGCGCTCGAAGGCAGTCTGCCGCAAGACATCACGCCCGTTTTGGCTCCGCAAAGCAGCGTGATGGGCGAAATCCTCTTCGTGGCGCTCGAGGCCGACTCCACCGACATGATGGAGTTGCGCACCTTGGCCGACTGGGTTATCAAACCCGCCATTTTGGCCACGGGGGGCGTGAGCCAAGTGACGGTAATGGGCGGCGACTACAAACAGTATCAGATGCTTGCCGACCCTGCGCTGATGAACGCCTACGGGGTGACGCTGGATGAAATAGCCGAGACCGCCGCCACGATGAGCCTCAATTCCTCGGGGGGAATCTTGCGGCAATACGACAACGAATATGCGGTGAGGGGCTTGGCCCGCACGCATCATACCGAAGAATTGGGCAGGAGCTTGGTAAAGGTTTCCGAAGAGGGCGTGCCCATCACCCTGAACGATGTGGGGGAGGTGCGCGTTGCAAGTGCAGTCAGAATGGGATACGCCTCTCTCAACGCGCACCCCGCCGTCTTGCTCTCGGTGTCCAAACAGCCCAATGTCAACACCTTGCAGGTGACGCGCGACATTTTGCAGACCCTTGCGCAACTCCAGCCCAACCTTCCCGAAGACATCCGCCTCAACACGGAGGTGTTCCGTCAGGCCGACTTTATCGAAGCCTCGGTGCACAACGTGGGGCGCAGTCTTTTGGAGGGCGCGTTCTTCGTGATAATCATCCTGCTGCTTTTCTTGGGGAGCTTCCGCTCCACGCTCATTTCCGTGGTGGCCATTCCCCTTTCCCTGCTCGGCACCGTGCTTGTGCTTTATCTTACGGGGCAGAATATCAATACCATGACTTTGGGCGGCATGTGCATCGCCATAGGCAGCTTGGTGGACGACGCCATCATAGACGTGGAGAACGTCTACAAGAAACTGCGCCGCAACCACGCCCTGCCTCCCGAACAACGCCAAAGCGTCTTTCAGGCTGTGTACGAGGGTTCCACCGAAATCCGCGCCTCCATTCTCAACGCCACCTTCATCATCATTGTGGCCTTCACGCCTCTGTTTTTCCTGAGCGGCATGGAAGGGCGTATGCTCAAACCTCTCGGCCTAGCCTACATCATCTCGCTGCTGATGTCGCTTTTGGTGGCCATGACGGTTACGCCCCTGCTCTGCAAGACCCTCTTGGGAAACGAGCGTTATCTTTCTCGCAACCAAAAGGATAAATGGTTTTCAAGAAACCTGAACCGCCTCTACGGGCGCAGCTTGGACAGGGCGCTGAACCATAAGAAATGGACGGTGGGCATTGCGGCGGTGGCGTTTGTGGCCGCCGTGGGCGTTTATTTCACCTTGGGACACAGTTTCCTGCCCGACTTCAACGAGGGTTCGCTCACCGTTTCGGCAGTGTCGAAACCGGGGCTTTCGCTCGACCTCAACAACAAGATTGGCAATACGTTGGAGGAGCAGTTGTTGAGCATAGACGAAGTGGTCTGCACTTCGAGGCGCACGGGGCGGGGCGAGCTCGACGAGCATTCGCAGGCCGTGAACAGTGCCGAAATCGAGGTGAAATTCGAGCTTAAGGACCGCAGCAAGGAGGCTTTCTTGGAGGAGGTGCGGCACAAGCTGGCCGAGGTGCCGGGCGTGGTTACGTCGGTGGGACAGCCTTTGGGACATCGCATCGACCATATCCTTTCGGGCACGCAGGCGGCGGTGGCCATCAAGGTGTTCGGCCCCAACCTGAGCCGTCTGTACGCGCTCGGCAACCAAATTCAGGCCGAAATCGCCGATGTGCCGGGCGTGGTGGACCTCAACGTGGAGCAGCAGACGCTTACGCCGCAGTTGCAGATACGCGCCAACCGCGCCATGCTGGCGCGTCACGGCATCACCGTGGCGCAATTCAACCGTTTCGTGCAGTTGGCTTTCTCGGGGGCGAAGGTGGGCGACATCTACGAGGGGCAAAGGCGTTTCGACTTGGTGGTGCGTCTTAAGCCGCCCTATACGGAAAGCATGGAGGGGATTTCCAATGCGCTCATTACCACGGCTTCGGGGGCGAAGGTTCCCTTGGGCGAGGTGGCCGAAATCGTTTCCAAGGGCGGGCCTTGCAGCGTGAGCCGCGAGAATGTGCAACGTAAGTTGGTGGTTTCGTGCAATGTGGCGGGGCGCGACGTGCAGAGCGTGGTGGACGAAATCCGTCAGAAAATCTCCCAAAACATTGTGTTGGGCGAGGATTACCGCATCACCTACGGGGGGCAGTTCGAGAGCGCGCAATCGGCTTCGCGCACGCTCACGGGGGTGTTCATTGTGGCTTTGTTTATTATTTTCTGTTTGTTATACAGCGAATTCCGTCGCGTCGACTTGAGCGCGTTGATTTTGGTGAACCTGCCGTTGGCGCTTATCGGCGGGGTGTTCGCCGTTTTCTTCTCGTCGAAGGTGGTGAGCATTCCTTCGATTATCGGCTTCATCACGCTCTTCGGCATCGCTATCCGCAACGGAAT
>CAMWVZ010000107.1 GCA_947177845.1 uncultured Bacteroidales bacterium
ACGTTTATTTGGTCTGCAAGTATTCGTCAATGGCTTTGGCGGCCTTGCGGGCGGCACCCATCGCCAAGATTACCGTGGCGGCACCCGAAACCACGTCGCCGCCGGCAAATACGCCCTTGCGGGTGGTGCGGCCTTCTTCGTCGGCCACCACACAACCCTTGCGGTTGGTTTCTATGCCCGTAGTCGATTTGGCCAAGGTAGGATTGGCCACCGTGCCGAGACTCATCACCACTTCATCCACCTCGATGTCGAATTCCGAACCGGGCACCTCCACGGGCGAGCGGCGCCCCGAAGCATCGGGTTCGCCCAACTCCATGCGGATGCAGCGGATGGCACGCACCCAACCGTTTTCATCGCCTAAGATTTCCACGGGATTGGTCAACACGTTGAAGTGGATGCCCTCTTCGTGCGCATGGTGGATTTCTTCGTTGCGGGCGGGCATTTCGGCCTCGGTGCGGCGATAGATGATATAGACATCCGAACCCAGACGCTTGGCGGTACGTGCGGCATCCATAGCCACATTTCCGCCTCCCACCACCGCCACTTTCTTGCCGATGAACACCGGCGTTTCGTAATCGTCGCGATAGGCTTTCATCAGGTTGGAACGTGTGAGCAGTTCGTTGGCCGAAACCACCCCGTTGAGATTTTCGCCGGGAATGTTCATGAAGCGCGGAAGACCCGCACCCGAACCGATAAACACGGCATCGTATTTCTCTTCGTTCATCAAGTGGTCGATAGTGTCCGTCTTGCCGATAATCACATCGGTTTCGAATTCCACGCCGAGTTTCTTGAGGTTTTCGATTTCGTGCGCCACAATGGCCTTGGGCAGACGGAATTCGGGAATACCGTATACCAACACGCCGCCGGCCTTATGCAAGGCTTCGAACACCGTTACGCCATAGCCTTTCTTTATGAGGTCGCCCGCACAGGTAAGACCCGCAGGGCCGCTTCCGATAACGGCCACGCGCTTCCCGTTGGAAACGGGCTTCTCGGGCTTGGCGCTACCGTGCAGACGGTTGTAGTCGGCCACAAAACGTTCGAGTTTTCCGATAGCCACAGGTTCGAATTTCTTGCCCATCACGCACGAACCCTCGCATTGGGTTTCCTGCGGGCACACACGGCCGCAGACGGCGGGTAGAGCCGAGTCTATGGCAATGACTTTGGCGGCCGCCGCGTAATCGCGGTTCACGATTTCGTGAATGAAATTGGGAATCTGCACCGACACGGGGCAGGCCTCCATACAAGCGGGCTTCTTGCACTGCAAGCAACGCGAGGCTTCGAGCAAGGCTTCTTCCTCGTTATAACCCAAACAAACCTCTTCGAAATTGCGGCTCCGCTTTTCGGGGTCCTGTTCGCGCACGGGAACACGCTTTTTCTTGTCGGTCTCGGCGGCTTGGGCGACGTCTTCCCGAGCGTTCGCGGCGGCCGATTCTTCCACCGCGGCGGCCAAGTTACACTTGTGTTCGCCGTTGTTGCGGGCGATTTCGTATTTCTTATACATACCCTGACGGCGCATGGCTTCGTCGAAATCCACTTCATGACCGTCGAATTCGGGACCGTCCACACAAGCGAAACGGGTCTTTCCTCCCACCGTGACGCGGCAGGCTCCGCACATACCCGTACCGTCCACCATCAACGTGTTGAGGCTCACAATCGTGTGGATGTTATATTGCTTGGTGAGCATGGACACGAACTTCATCATGATCATGGGGCCGATGCACACCACTTCGTCGTATTTTTTGCCTTTGTTGTCGATAAGGTCTTTGATAAGGTCGGTGACACGTCCGCTGAAACCCGCCGAGCCGTCGTCGGTGCAGAGGAAAACCTCCTTCGCCACCGCGGCCATTTCTTCGCGAAGGATAAGCAGGTTTTCGGTGCGCGCGCCTAAAATCACGTCGCAGGCTATGCCGTTTTCGTGCATCCACTTCACTTGCGGATAAACGGGAGCGGCCGCAAAACCGCCCGCCACGAAAAGGATATTCTTCTTACGCACTTCCTCTATGGGCTCGTTCACGAATTCGGAGGGAAGACCGAGTGGCCCCACCACGTCCTGAAAACAATCACCCACCTCAAACTGTCCTATTTTCTTGGTTGAGGATCCCAACATTTGGAAAACAATGCGAATGGTGTTTTTCTGCAAATCGTAGTCGCAGACGGTCAAGGGAATGCGTTCGCCCTGTTCGTCGGGAATGATGATGAGAAATTGACCGGGCTTGGCCGAATGCGCCAGACGCGGGGCATAGACCTGCATACTGATGATTTCGGGAGCCAATGTTGTTTTCTCCAGAATTTGGAATCTTTTTGTTTCCATTATTTACGTTTTTTTGCTGTTTTCTTGGTTTTCTTCGGTTCGTTGTCGGTTTCGAAAAGACTTTTCCAATCTTGTTTCGAATAGTAGGTTTCCTCTTCCTCCCTGCGGGAACGTCTGCCTCTCGGCTTCTCGTCGCGAAACCGTTTCTCATCGCGAGGCCGCTTCTCTTCGCGCGCACGACCGCGTTTCTTTCCTTCCTCTCCCGCCGTGGCCGACTCGGAACGCACCTTGCGGTCCGACCACACGGTTTGGTTCAACCCCGCTATAATCTCTTCCTCAAACTCTTTCTGCACCTCCACAAACGAACAGGTCTTGTAGATTTCGATACGCCCCACTTCGGCCTGCTTTCCCACACAATCGCTGATAATCCCCAGCATATTCTGCGGCTTGAGACCGTCCATGTGGCCGAGGTTCACGAAAATACGCGACAAGCCCGACTTCACGCCTTTCTGACCGCGCTTCACATCGCCCCGCTTGGGCCGTTCCACACTCAAATCCTCCACCACGGGCGCGTTGGCGTAGTATTCCGAAAAACGGTTGAACTCCCGCCACACAAAACGCTTCACGATTTCTTCCTTCGAAAGATTCTCCAACTTCTCGTAGATGTCCGGCAGATAGCGGTCTATGGCGGCGTCGCCCTCTCCTATCTCCAACTGCATCATCCGGTTTATCTGATAGAGAAGCTGCCGCTCGCAAATCTCCGTGTCTTGCGGCACGTGCTGCAATTCAAAATCCTTCTTGAGCACCTTTTCGATAGCCTTGAGACGGGTTTTCTCGCGCGGCGTGACAATGGCAATCGAAATCCCTTTCGACGTGGCCCGCCCCGTGCGCCCGCTGCGGTGCACATATTGTTCGATTTCGTCGGGCAGGTTATAGTTGAGCACATGGGTGAGGTTGTTCACGTCCAAGCCGCGGGCGGCCACATCGGTAGCCACCAGAAGTTGCAGATTCTTAAGACGGAAACGGCTCATGGCGTTGTCGCGCTGAGCCTGCGAAAGGTCGCCGTGAAGCGCGTCGGCATTGTAGCCGTCTTTGATGAGCTGTTCCGCCACTTCTTGGGTTTCGCGGCGGGTACGGCAGAATATAATCGAATAGATGCCGGGGTGAAAGTCTATGATACGTTTCAGGGCCGCATAGCGGTCGCGCGAACTGACTACATAATAGTGATGGGTGACGTTGGCCGCGCCTTCGTTCCGCTTGCCGATAACCACTTCCTGCGGATATTTCATGTAGTTGTTGGCGATGGCGCGGATTTCCTGCGGCATGGTGGCCGAAAAAAGCCATGTGTGCTTGTCGTCGGGCGTATTTTGAAGAATGCCGTCCAGCTCGTCGCGGAAGCCCATGTTGAGCATTTCGTCGGCTTCGTCGAAAACCACCGTGTGCAAGTGGCTGAAATCAATCTTTCCGCGCGAGAGTATGTCGAGCATACGTCCCGGTGTGGCCACCACGATTTTCACGCCCCGTGCGATTTCGGAGAGCTGTCTTTCGATGCTCGCGCCCCCGTAGACCGCACAAATGCGCATGTTCTTGATATACTTGGAAAAATTCTTGAGATCCTTGGCAATCTGCACGCACAGTTCGCGGGTGGGGCTCAGGATAAGCGCCTCCACACCTTGGGCATCGGGGTCGCACCGTTGCAGAAGCGGAAGCCCGAAAGCCGCCGTCTTTCCCGTGCCCGTCTGCGCCAAGGCCACCATATCGGTGTCGCTGTTCAACAATATAGGCAATACTTTGGCTTGCACCGGCATCGGCTCCACAAACCCCAATTCCTCTACAGCCTGCAAAATCTCCGGCCGCAAATCAAACTCCTTAAAACCACTCATTCTCCTCTTTTTGATAAGGTAATCACGTAAAATCGCGAAGTTACGAAA
>CAMWVZ010000108.1 GCA_947177845.1 uncultured Bacteroidales bacterium
GTGAAGGCGGTCATTTTGTCGAGGGCGACGTAGGGAACGAGGAGGGTGTCGGTGGGGGTGGTGACGAGGGCTTTGAAAAGGTCGTAGGGGTGGACGGCAAGGTGAATGTGCGGGCCGTCGAGGGTTTCGATATGGAGCGAATACAAGGCCGGGCCCACCGAATCGGTGAACGAAGAGGGAAGAAAATCGAAATACACCTCCCGGAAAGCACTCAGATAATTCTGCGCCAAAGTCGTGGGAACCGCTACCTCGGGCGCGTCGGGACGCGAAAACACGTAGCGCACCGAATCCGCTTCGTCCACCCGCGAGAGCCCGTAAGAATTGCCTTCGGGGAAGAACGTGACGGAAAGAGAGCGGATGTTATAATAATACAAATCGAGCAAAAGACGATTTTTCCAACGCGGATTTTCCGGCATAAAAAATTCGGGCCATGAATGCGACAGGTAATCGCAACGCATTCGGTACACACCTCCACGCCCCGCATCGAGATAAAAATCCCCCTCTTCGAGATAGCCCCGCTTCCTGTAAACCGTCCTGCCCTTGCGTTTGAGCGAGAAAGAAAGCGGCTTCTGCACCCGCAACGCACGCGCCAGACTGTCGGAAACAATCTCGTCGATTTCCCAAAGATTCAGGATATGCAAAAAATCTTTATTAATATAATCGGGAACAAAGGAAGAACCATCGGGATAGAGGAAACGGACGGACGAAACCTCATCCAGATACTTGTCGGGCAGACGCACCGAAGCCACCGAACCCCGCCGCTGAAAGAACACGCCCACAAGCAGGCCCACGCCCACCAGCGCGGCAAGAACGCCATACAAAACCTTTTTCATGAACAACGGGCATAACGTTTACGGCGCAGATAGAGGAAAAGCCCCCCGAAAAGCGCCAGACAAGCCAAAGGCAGCAGGAAATTGAGCAAAGTGTAGGAACGGCGCGCGCGGTTCAACGCCGTCTTGTCGAGCAGCCGCAGCTTCACCGCGCGCGCCTTCAGCTGCCCGTATTCCCCGTTTCCGCACAGATAATGCACCCCGTTCATCAGAAAATCGCCATTGCCGTATTGCTGCAACGTATAGCGGTCCAAACCCAAAGGCATGGGCGTGAACGACTGCGGAATGATATCGTTGCGCGCCAAATCCCCGTCGCCCGCAACCAACATCGCCCCCTCCACGCTCTCCCGCCTCGGCACGAACCCTTCCGCACCCCGCACGGCCGGCTTCACCAACGGATAGGCCGACGGGAAAACCCCTTCCAAAAGCAAGGCCACGAGCTGTTGCTTGTCGCGAAACCGCCTCACATCCACGTCGTTGCGCATAAGGTCGGCCGACATCGCATGCGGCAGACGGATTTTGTAACTATAATCGGAAGTGGCCAACAAAGGCGTCTTGCGAACCGCATTCTCGAGCGTGTCGAGCCCCGACACCACCTGCAAGCGCACCGCCCCCACTCCCTCCGCTTCCACCACGGGGCAATAGTAGTTGGGGATATACTCGATAACGGGCCGCGAACCCTGATAGGCCGTCACCATAGGCGAAGGGGCGGCGTTCTTGTCCAAAATCATGTCGGCGCGCAGACGGAAACCGTAGCGGAAAAACATATCCTCCAAGCGCAAATCGTAGGGCATGGCGTTGAAAAGCCGCTCGCCCCGCAACGAATCGAGAGAGCCGTTGCCCGCATCGACCAACCACATCACCCTGCCCCCGTGCATCACATATTGGTCGAGCACATATTTCTGCGCCTCGCCGAAAGGCAGGGTCGGGTGCGCCACCACAAGCGCCGTGTAGCGCGGTAGCCACGCCCCCGCACTGTCGCGCCGCAGCAGGCAGCCGAGGCTGTCGGTGAGCGTCACGCGGGCGGTCTGATAGTATTTGCCCAATTCGCGTTGGAAAGAGTAGGTTTGAAGCGCATCGAACTCGCCCTGTCCCTCCAAGAAGGCCACGCTTTGCGTAGGGGGCGAGAACAAGGCTCGCAGGGCGCCTATCAGTTGGATTTCAAGATTTTCCACCGACATATTGAGGGTTTCCTCCGCGCCCCGTCCCCATTGCTCGGCCAAGAGGCCCACGGCGGCTTGTGCACCGCCGTAGCGTATCTCCGCCGCAGGAAAGACAAGCCGCCGCGTCATCCCCTCCTTGGTCTTCACCTCCAGCTGCGTGGGCTGCACGCCCGCTTCGGCAAGCGCCTGCATACGTGCCTGCCGCCTCCCCTCGTCGTCCATATCATACAGGTCTATAAAGGTATAGCGAAGCGAAGGGTGATATACGCGAAATTCGTCGAGCGTTTCGCGCACGGCCTTTTCGAGCCGCTTGAAGCCTGCGGGAAGGTCGCCCGTGAGGTAGACGTTCACTAAAACCGGTTCGCGGTTGCTCTTGAGGATTTGCTTGGTGAGGGGAAGCAGCGTATAGCGGCGGTCGGCGGTGAGGTCGATGCGCAGGGGCAGGAAACACACCGCGACATTGGCCGCCACGGCTGCGGCAATGGCCGACAGGCAGGCCGACCGCCGTCCGTTTATCCGCAAGACACAGAGCGACAAAAAGATAGTTATGACGCCCGCATAATAGAACAGGTCACGAAAATCTATCACGCCCCGGCTCAGCGAAAGATAGTGTGCGCGAATTCCCAAACCGCCCACGGCCAGCGCACGGCCTCCTTGCGCGGTGGCGGCGCCGAACAGGTCAAAACCTACATACAGCACCGCGCAGGCTCCCGCGCCCAACACAAAGGCCACCACTTGATTGTCGGTGAGACTCGACATGAAAAGGCTCACGGCGGCAAAGGCCGCGCCCAAGAGCAGCAGGCCGAGGGACGCGCCCCAGAAGGCGCCCAAGTCGATGTTGCCTACCGGACGCGCCAGCGACGACACGGTGTAGAGGTAGATGAAGGTGGGAAGCAGACTTATCGCCAATATAATAATACAAGAAATATATTTGGCAAACACGATGCGTCCACTCGACAGGGGGCGTGTGAGCAGCACTTCCATGGTGCCGGTTTTCTTTTCTTCCGAGAAAGTGCGCATACAGAGTGCGGGTATCAGGAAGAGGAACACCCACGGGGCCCACGAGAAATAGGGTTCGAGCGTGGCGTAGCCGGCGTCGAAGATGTTGAAGCCTGTGGGCAACACAAAGAGCATGAGGGCGTTGCTTACGTAGAACACCGTCAACACCAAATAGGCCGCGGGGCCGGAGAAGAACTGTCGGATTTCCTTTTGCAGAAGGGCTTTCACGGCTTACATTTTGATGGGTTTCACAGGGGCGTCCTTAAACACAAGTTGCACTTCGTCGCCGCGCTTGAGGCCGTAGAGTTTGGCGCACGAGCCCTGATTGACCGAGATTTCCAAAAGGTCGTTCTTGAGAAAAATCATCGCCACGTCGCCTTCCTCCACGGCGGGGTAGAAGTCTGCCACAGCGGCCTGCGGCACGCGTTGTTTCTTGAGCGAGAGCGTGATATCGGGATATTGGCGCACACATTCGTTGTATTTCTGCCGTGTGATGTCCGACACCACATTGCCGAAGCTGTCCACAAAGAGAATCTTGCCCACCAGACGGAGGCCGATTTGGCTGCCGTCGGGCCCTCGCTCGGCCAAGAGCCGCAGGAATGCGCCGCTCATCTGCATGGAGTGGAGGTGTTCCATGGGTTCTCCTATCTCTCCGAGATTGCCTTTCGCCACCATGCCGGCCACTTTCGCAAACAGGTCGCGGGCGGGGAAAGTGAGCACCGAGATGTCTTCGTAGTGTTGATAAGTGGCTATCTTTATGATGAATTGCGGTTTCTTGCCCAAGAGGAAGAAGAACAGGGGAAAGAGGCTGTTGTCGGTGCCTATGATGTAGCGGTCGTCTACGCGCACCACCACGTGGGGGGTGTCTTCTTGGTTGGAGGATATGTCGTTGATGCCTATGATATGGATGCTTTCGGGGGGGCTGTAGCGGAAGAAGTCGGCGAGGATGTAGGCGGCCGAGTAGAGGTCGTGGCGGGGGGCGGTGTGGGTGATGTCGAGGATGCGGGCGTCGGGCAGTTCTTCCCAGAGGCGGGCCTTGAGTTCGGCCACGTAAGGGTCGTTCTGCCCCCAATCGGTCAACAGGCATAGCCACTGCATCAACGAAGCGTTTTTTTGTTTCGCACAAAGTTAACATAATTTAACGTACTTTTGTAAAAACCCCAC
>CAMWVZ010000109.1 GCA_947177845.1 uncultured Bacteroidales bacterium
AGAAAGGAAAAGGTATTTAGTATGATTATTGTTCCTGTAAAAGAGGGCGAGAACATCGAACGTTCGCTGAAGAAGCTCAAACGTAAGTTTGAAAAAACGGGTGTTATCAGAGAGCTGAGAAACCGTCAAAAGTTTACGAAGCCCTCGGTTGTCGCTCGGGAACGCAAACTAAAGGCCATTTACATCCAGAAGTTGCAGACCGAAGCGGAAAACAACGCGATGTAAGAAATGAGGCGGGCAACGGTCCCGCCTTTTTTTTGTCTAAACCTCACCCTATGGAAAAGCCCAGACTCTTTATAGAAACCTACGGCTGTCAGATGAATTTCGCCGATTCGGAAATTCTGGTTTCCCTCTTGCAAGACCATTACGACACCACGCAGGACTATGCCGAAGCCGATTTGATTTTGGTGAACACCTGTTCGATACGCGACCATGCCGAACAGAGGGTGTTCAACCGGCTCAAGGAATTCACCGCCCTCAAGAAGAAACGCGCTTCGCTTAAAGTGGGCGTGGTGGGTTGTATGGCCGAGCGTTTGCAGCAAGACCTGCTCGAAGCGGGCATCGATTTGGTGGTGGGGCCCGATGCCTACCGCTCCTTGCCCGACCTGTTGCAACGTGTGCAGGCGGGGCAGAAAGGCATTGATGTGTTGCTCTCCGAAGAAGAAACCTATCACGATATAGCGCCCGTGCGTTTGGGAGAGAACCGCGTTTCGGCCTTCATCTCCATTATGCGCGGCTGTCAGAATTATTGCTCCTATTGTGTGGTGCCCTATACGAGAGGCAAGGAACGCAGCCGCAATGCCGATACCATTGTGCGCGAAGCCGCCGATTTGGTGCAGAAAGGCTATAAGGAGGTGACGTTGTTGGGGCAGAATGTGAATTCTTATCGTACGGGGGATGTGAACTTTGCCGAATTGATGCGGCGCGTGGCGGGTATCAGTCCGCAACTGCGCGTGCGTTTCTCCACCTCCCACCCGAAAGACTTGTCGGACGAGCTTATCCATGTCATGGCGGAATATCCCAATATATGCAAGGCCATTCATCTGCCTGTGCAGTCGGGCAGTTCGGCCATGCTCAAGAAGATGAACCGCAAGTACGACAGGGCGTGGTATCTGGACCGCATCGCCGCCATTCGGGCCGAACTGCCCGACTGCGCCATCACCACCGACATCATTGCGGGCTTCTGCGGGGAGACCGAGGAAGACCATGCGCAGACCTTGAGTCTGATGCGCGAGGTGGGCTACGACTCGGCTTTCATGTTCAAGTATTCCGAGCGCCCCGGCACCTTTGCGTCCAAGCATTATCCCGACGATGTGCCCGAGGAGGTGAAACTCCGCCGTCTGAACGAAATCATCGCCTTGCAACAGGAACTTTCCCACGAGAGCAACAAGCGCGATGTGGGCAAGGAATTCGAAATCTTGGTGGAAGGTGCGTCGAAGAAAGACAAGAACCAGTCTTTCGGGCGCAACAGTCAGAATAAGGTGATTGTGTTCGATAATGGGAAAGGGGAGATTGCCATAGGCGACTATGTGCGCGTTGTTGTGGAATCGTGCACGCCCGCCACGCTTATAGGCCGCTTGGTCTAAGCCTTAATCCGCCGCTCCGGTCACCACTAATTTCACGGTTTTCACCGCATTCTTTCCGCGCACGTCCGTGGCCACCATCCGGCAGATATAGATTCCGTTCTGCAGACGCGTTTCCGCCGGGTTCCAGCGCAGACATACCGAATGTCCCGTAGCTTCGGGCATGGAATACTTCGCTTCCGCCACCCGCGCCCCCCGCAGGTCGAATACCTGCAAGGTGCATTTCTCTATGCTCCCTGCCTCGCCGTTATACGTGAAATAGAACTTCACCTCCTGATTCCGACAGGGATTGGGGGCGGCGATTAAATCGAAAAGTTCGAATTTCTCCGCTCCGTTTATCTCGAAAACCAAGGTGGCTGTGGCCGATATATTGTTGATGTTCCAGACTTTGAGTTTGGCCGTATGCTTGCCCGCCTGCAAGTCGTTCAACAGATACGAAAGCGTGCCCGAACGGTAACTGCCTAAATCGTAGCGGAATAAATCGTTCACCACAAGAGGGTTGCGTTCGTCGCCGTCTATCACCAAGGTCATATCGTGCCCTAACCCTGAACCGGTGGTGTTGATGCCGAAGTCGTCGTTGATTTCGGCATAGAGCGTGGGGGAAACACCCACGGTGAGCCCTCTCGAATCGGGGCCGTCCAGACGGAGCCGCACCACAGGCGGGTTGGTGTCTATAACCGCATTCCCGTCAAATCCTCCCACCACCAACCGGCTGTAACTGCCGTCCGCGTCCATGCTGTCGCTATAGGCATAGTAGAGGATTTTCCCGAAACCGTATTCATAGCGGATGTCTTTGGGAACGATGAACGAGATTTCGAACTTTCCGTCCTTTACCTCGGTTTCTCCCTGAAAAATCAGGCTGTTCTGCTGTTGGTAGGGAACTTGCGGATTATATGCTTCCCCGTGTTCCCGTGCGTTATACAATCCCAAGGTTTTGGAAACAATGGGCTTGTCGTAGACTTTCGTGATGATTTTCCCGTTGAAACCGGGCAGGGGGTTGCCTTGCAGGTCGGTGACGCAACCTTCTATCCTGGCCGTGCCCAAGGCCCGGAGGGTATCGGACACCGAAAGTGTTTCAACCCGGCCTTGCGGCAGGGCCACTTTCAGCCCGGGGTCTCCGAGCAACAGGAATTTTTGTCCGCCTCCGCTTGTGTTGTGGATTTTCGCTTTCAGAAACGCTTCGCCTATGGTGGAAATCTTTCCGGAAGACTTATCGGTGAGGGCGTAGAGGAAACGGCTGAAAATATCCTCGATGGCACCGGTCAGCGCCGAGCGTGAGGTGGCCATGATGGCGATGCCGCCTCCGTGTTCGTGCAATACCAGTCGTTCGGCTCCCGATACTTTCCCGATATTGTCGAAACGGGCGAAACTGCACGATGAGGCCACGGAAATCGGAAAAGTCGTGGTGGGTTTGAGATTGTCGATGATGTGATTGGTGAGAATCTTCTCGTCCGACCATGCATCCCAACCGCTGTGGCCGTAATACCCCACAAAGAGCGAACCCTCTTCAAATCTCCGCCTGATGGCGTTTTCCAGCGCCGGTATGCGGGTGGAAGTGGAGGAAGACGTGCGGGCGTAGGCGTCCGAGTAGAGTTTGTTGAGATGAAATTCGGGGTGAAGCGTGGCGAAGCCGTCGTGTTTCAGAATTGTCGATTCCATGACACTCTCAAAGCCGTCGTCGGTCACCACCGCCACCTCGCTTTTCCAATCCCCGAAATTGCGGGGGGAGGAATAGAGGTCTATTTTTTCCACGGCATTTTCGGCTTCCTTCACCGAGCGGACGGGAATACGTCCCACCGCCACATCGAGCGTGCCGCGCTTGGTGTTGTCGTAGGGCGAGATGCCTTCGCCGGGGCCTGTGTAGCCGAAATTGTCGTCCAAGGGGTCGCCCCCGCCCTCATCGCTGTTGCCGAACGACTGCAGGGTCGACACGAAATCGCTTTCCGCGCCGAGAATGTTCTTATAGTCGTAGGAAGCCGCCCCGAACAGGCATAGGAAACGGGGTTTATGCAGGCTGTCGGAATTGTCGGTGAGTTTCTTCATCAATAGACGGAACGCCGAAGGATCCTTGGCTCCCGATGAAAATTCGTTGAACACCTGCTGCGGGGTCGTCACCAAGGTGGTATAACCGTCTTTTTCTTGGTGAATGCGTGCTATCTTCTGCGCCTGCTCCACAAAGGAGGGATGCGAGACCATCACATAGTCTATGTTGCGTTCGGCGTGCAGGTTCTGTGGCTGCACCAAGCCGACGAAGCGGGGTTTGGGGCAGGTGGAGGGCTCGAAAACCGTATACTCGTGCAGGGTGTTGTCGGCCTTTGCGGAAAATTCGCGATAGTTTCCGCTTGCGCTAAGCTGTATTTCGCGGAGGTTGTAGATGTCGGTAACATCCCATACGCGCACTTCGCGCGACGATGCGATGCGGAAGCGGACATCTTCCGAGATGCCTTGCGGGGAGCGGAAATTCAGGCTGCCCGAGGAAAGGGCGAGACGACGGTTGTAGGAAACCGTGATTTTGTCGAGGTAGCCTTCTCCCGCCGA
>CAMWVZ010000110.1 GCA_947177845.1 uncultured Bacteroidales bacterium
GCCGGCGCGGGACGCAGCTTCTCTTTGGGCAACACGGTGATGGCGTTGCGCGGGCAAGCCCTCACGCAGAGCTGGCAGGCCACGCAGAGGTCGTCGTTGATATAGGCCAGGTTGTTTTCTACGGTAATGGCTTGCTTGGGGCAGGTCTGCGCGCACTTGCCGCAGCCGATGCACGATACCTTGCAGACTTTCACCGCCGCCGCGCCCTTCTGTTTGTTGACGCAGGCCACCACCACACGCCCCGTTCTCTCGCGTTTCTTGCGCACTTCGATAACGCCGCGCGGGCAGGCCTTGGCGCAGGCTCCGCAGGCGGTGCACTTGTCGGGATCCACTTCGGGAAGACCGGTTTGGGGATTTACGTGAATGGCATCGAACGTACAGGCCTTGGTGCAGTCGCCCAGCCCGAGGCAGCCGAAAGGACAGCCGCCCTCGCCCGGGAATACGCTGGTGGCGTAGGCACAGCTCTGATAGCCTTCGTAGCGCACGTTGGGCGTGGTGTTGCAGGTGCCGCCCTGACAGCGCACCACCGCCACGCGGGGTTCGGACTTTTCGGCCACACGTCCCAGAATTTCGGCGATTTTGGCGATGTTTTCCTCGTTGCACACGGGGCAACCCGTCAGCGAGGCATCCTTTACGATGGCCTCGGCCATGGCGCGGCAACCGGCTTTGCCGCAGGCGCCGCAGTTGGCACCCGGCAAGGCGTCGGACACCAAGTCGATGCGCGGGTCTTCTTCCACTTTGAATTTTTGCGCCACCACATAGAGAATCAGTGCCAGCACCAATCCCAAGGCAGCCAAAAGCACAATGGCATAAATGATAGTTACATTCACGGTTCTTTATTTTTGTTAGGTTTGTTCTCTATTTTATATGTGTTGTACCGCATCGCCGAAACGCAGCACCCAATCCTCTATCACCTCGGGAAAATATCTATGTTCCAGACGGTGAATTCGTTCTGCCAGCGTTTGCTCGGAATCCTGCGGCAACACCTCGCATTCGGCCTGAAAAATCACCTTTCCCTCGTCGTAGCGCTCGTTGGCTTCGTGAATGGTGATGCCGCTCTTGGGGCAACCCGAAGCCAGCACCGCGCGGTGCACCCTGTTGCCGTACATGCCCTTGCCTCCGAAAGCGGGCAGGAGGGAGGGATGCAGGTTCAGCACGGGATATTCCGCCAGCACAAAGGGCGGAACCAGCGCGAGGAACCCGGCCAGCACGATATGGCTTACCTTGTGGGCGCGCAGGGCGTGCAGCAGGAACGAGGGGTCGCCGAGCCTTTCGCGATCTATGCACAAGGCAGGCAGGCCGAGTCGTGCGGCTCGTTCCAACACGGGCGCGGAAGGCCTGTCGCAGACCAATACGACGGGTTGTATGCGGCTGTTCTCGCGGAAATAGTCGCATATCCGCTGCACGTTGCTCCCGTTTCCGGAAGCGAACAGGGCGAGCCGTGCCGAAGGTGTTTTCATAAACAGGGCGCGAATATAAGCAAAATGTGCGTGAAACCTCAGAAAAACCCGTCCCGAAAAAAAATTAACAACGCCCGTTGATAAGTTGTGCGGGGCAGGATTGGCTAATTCAGAAAAAAACCGTTTCTTTGCAACAGTTTAACCCATAAAAAACGAACAAAATGTCTCAGATTGAAAGTGATGTAAAAGCTATCATCGTTGATAAGCTTGGTGTAGACGAAAAGGAAGTAACCCTCGAAGCCAACTTCACCAACGACTTGGGTGCCGACTCTTTGGATACCGTAGAGTTGATCATGGAATTTGAAAAGAAATTCAATATTTCCATTCCCGACGATCAAGCGGAGAAGATCGCTACCGTAGGCGACGCCATCAAGTTTATCGAAGCTAACGCGAAGTAAACTTTCTGCAAAATCGGAAAGGGGCGGAAGACGATTGATGAATTGTTTTCCGCCTTTTTTCGCTCTTTTGGGAAAGTTTCGGACAGTGGGGACGGTTTTATCTGTTAAAATCTTATACTAAGTACATGGAGCTTAAAAGAGTGGTTATTACCGGTATGGGAGCTCTCACTCCTATCGGCAACAATCTCAACGACTATTGGAACGCTTTGCTGGCAGGTACCTGCGGGGCGGCTCCCATCACGCATTTCGACACTTCCAAATTCAAGACGCAGTTTGCCTGCGAGGTCAAGAATTTCGATATAAATCAGTTTATGGACCGCAAGGAGGCTCGCAAGCACGACCTCTATTCGCAATACGGCATCGTGGCTTCGGACGAGGCCATCGCCGATTCGGGTCTGCTTTCGGCCGCGAACTTGGATAAAGACCGTGTGGGTGTTATCTGGGCTTCGGGCATCGGCGGTCTGATGAGCCTCTTCACCGAGGTTTCGGAATTCGCCACCGGAGACGGCACGCCGCGTTTCGGTCCGTTCTTCATTCCGCGCATGATTGCCGATATCGCCGCCGGCCATATCAGCATCAAGAACGGCTTCAGGGGACCCAACTTCGCCACCGTTTCGGCTTGCGCTTCTTCGGCCAACGCCTTGGCCGACGCCTACACCTATATCCGTATAGGCAAGGCCGACGCCTTTGTATGCGGCGGTTCGGAAGCGGCGGTGAGCATTCCCGCCGTGGCGGGCTTCAATGCCATGCACGCCCTTTCCACGCGCAACGACGATCCCGCCACCGCTTCGCGTCCTTTCGACAAAGACCGCGACGGCTTTGTATTGGGCGAGGGTGCGGGCGCGCTCATTTTGGAAGAATACGAACATGCCAAGGCCCGCGGCGCCAAGATCTACGCCGAGGTAGTGGGTGCGGGGCTCACCGCCGACGCCCACCACATGACCGCTCCCGACCCGGAGGGCACCAGCGTGGCGCGCGCCATGCGTCTGGCCGTGGAGGAAAGCGGCTGCAAGCCCGAAGATGTGGACCACATCAACACGCACGGCACTTCCACGCCCGTGGGCGACGTGGCCGAGATAGGCGGCATCCTCAAAGTTTTCGGCGAACACGCCTACAAGATCAATATCAACTCCACCAAATCGTGCACGGGACACCTCTTGGGCGCCGCCGGTGCGATTGAGGCCATCGCCACCACCTTGGCCGTGAAGAACGATATCGTTCCGCCCACCATCAACCACTTCACCGACGATCCCGACATCGATTCCAAGCTGAACCTCACGTTCGGCAAGGCGCAGAAACGCACGGTGAACCTTGCGTTGAGCAACA
Source organism: uncultured Bacteroidales bacterium (assembly GCA_947177845.1). Lineage (GTDB taxonomy): Bacteria > Bacteroidota > Bacteroidia > Bacteroidales > P3 > Pullibacteroides. The sequence continues at coordinate 3,185 of CAMWVZ010000110.1, forward strand.
CCTTCGGATTCGGTGGTCACAACGTGTCGATCGCTATCAGGAAGTATGTAGATTAACGGCCTATGTGGGGATTTCTCGCTGCTTCGTTTTCGAAAGAGAAGCAAATGTACAAGGCTGTTAAAAATATTCTCGGGTTTTATCCCGAGAATATTTATTTGTATCGCTTGGCCTTCCGGCACAAGTCGGCTTCGCGCGTGGTGGGCACCGTGAAGAGCAACAACGAGCGACTGGAATACTTGGGCGACTCGGTCATCAGCACGGCGGTGGCGCACTATCTGTTTAAGCGCTATCCGCACGAAGACGAGGGCTTTCTTACCGAAATGCGCTCGAAAATGGTGAGCCGCGCCACGCTCAACAAGGTGGCTCAGAAAATGGGTCTGCACGAGATGCTGCATATCGACGTGCGGGCGGGCGGCTTCAAGTCGGTGGACGGCAATGCGTTGGAGGCGCTCATGGGGGCGGTGTTCCTCGACAAGGGCTATCGCTTCGCCGAAAAGATTATCCAAAAGCGCATCATAGGCGTTCATATCGACATGGACGAAATGGAAAAGCGCGACTGGAACTACAAGAGCAAGCTGATAGATTGGTGTCAGAAAGAGCGTTACCGCGTGAATTTTCAGGTGCAGAATACCGTGCGTCAGCAGGGCAGGAAGCTCTATAAGGTGGCGGCCGTGGTGGGTTCGGAAGTGTGGGGCGAGGGCTTCGACCAGTCTATCAAGGCGGCCGAGCAGCAGGCGGCCGAGAACGCCTATAAGAGCCGGGTGCTTGCCATAGAAGAGAAGCATCGGAAGGAGAGTTTCCGCGAGGTGCTGGCCGAGGAACCGGAACGGCCCACGTACAGGCTTATGGAAGAGCCTGTTGCGGAAATGGCGGCCGAGCCTGCGATGGAATACGGGGCGGCGCCTGT
>CAMWVZ010000111.1 GCA_947177845.1 uncultured Bacteroidales bacterium
TCCCTTCGTCACCCTGCTGCAACACCAAAAACGTATAGTATTCCAAAAGCGCGATGTTGTCGGGCTTATTCGAAGCCGAAAACTCCTGACTTTCAAACGCCTTCTTCACCGCCGCATCAATAAACCCATTCTCCGCAAGCCGCGCCGAAGACTTCACCTCCCCCGAAATCTCCCCCTCTTTCTCGGGCGTATACGACACCAACAAGTTCTTCGAAAGGCCTCTGTAATAATGGTACAAACTCCGCTCGTTGAGCGTGCGGCGCGTGTAGTAGAGCGTCTGACGGAAAATGTCGTATTGCCGTTCCTGCAACGAAGCCTCCAAAAGCGGCTCCAGATAGCGGTTCTGCATCTCGTGCCCGTCGATTCTGGACATAATCAAATCGAGCGTCATATCACTCAATCCCAACGCATTGCAAAGGCTTATATAGATGTAGTTATCTACGGGAACACCCTCGGCGGGAGCGGGGAAAAGACTCTTCGCCAAAGTATCCTGATTGAGCTTGCCCTCCATGAGAAGCGAGTATTTATAGGCATCCTCCATACGCGCCCGCACACGAGGCTCCTTGGTCTTCTTGGCGAAAGGCCCGGGATAGGCTTTTTCGGTGCTGAAATAGCGCTCGCATACCGCAAGGCTCTTGGCGTAGTCTTGTTTCTGCAAGGCGTTTTCCACGCGGATTACGGCGCGGCGCTCGGCATCGTGCGAGCAGAGGAACAACACAAAACCCACACAAACCGCTATGAGAGAGAGCAATACATTATAAGAGGGAGAGAGGGCGGGCTTGCCGTCGAGCACTTCGCCCTGCCGTTTCTTCCACTCGTAGATGTAGACTTTGCGGTTGTTGTAGGAATGCAGCACGAGGCCGGGAATGCAGGCCAGACCGTAGACGATAATCATCGCCCACACATACCACGGAGCCTTGAAAGGCACATAGCCCGTGTAGTGCAGGCAGACCACGGCCAAAACGGTCATCAAAACCAAGGTGATGCCCAAGCTCCAGCAACGGATGCGCAAAAGACCTTCTTTCTTGTCGCCCAACGACATAGGAAGACCGATAAGGTGCACCAACGTAACGGCTATGGCAAAGAGCAGCGCCCAATAGCCGGCCACATAGTAGAGCGCCACCACGGCCACCACCGCATAGGTGTGCATGAGGATGCGGGGAAAGAGGGTGTTGGGGTGACGGGCGGCCATGCGGGTGAGGCTGAAATAGACCGTGAGGGCGGCCATGATGAGCCACAGGCTTATGGCGGTGGAGGCTTGCACGAGGTTGTAGGACGGGAAAAGCAGGAAGAACAGGGGCAGGAGGAAAGGCGTGTAGGGGCCCACGGTTTTCTTGCAGGTGTAGTAGAATCCCCATACCATAAGGCCTACCACGAGAACGATAAGCGGCACATTCATATAGAATTGGCTCACAAACCGCCAAAGAAATTCATTCACGCGGGGCGCTTGGTCGGAGTCGAAGAAGGGGCGCGCGAAATTGTGGGTGTAGGCGAAGAAGCCCGTATCGGCCTGATGTTGGAAATAAGGCAGGTAGAAGATAAACCAAACTACCGCAAATACAAAGACAATGAGGCCGTTGCCGTAGCGCAGATATTTTTCCTGCTGGGGGCTGAGCCTTTGCCCGGTGGCGTTCTGCCGATAGGCGCGGATGAAAGGCGGCCACAGTTTAGAAGGGTTGTAGCGTTCAAATCTTTTCATTGGCTATTGCTGTGTTGCTTTTACAATGATACAAAATTTGCCGTACATTTGCCAACTAAGCTTTCAAATAAAGGTCAGATTTTTATGAGTATATTAGACGGGCTGAACCCCGAACAGAGGGCGGCGGCCCAACAGACCGAAGGACCGGTGATGATTATCGCGGGCGCGGGCGCGGGCAAGACACGCACGCTCACCTACCGCATCGCCTATCTTCTGGAACAAGGCGCCGACCCGTTCCGCATCCTCGCCCTCACCTTCACCAACAAGGCCGCCCGCGAGATGAACGAGCGCATCACGCACTTGGTGGGGCCCGCCGCCCGCGCCCTGTGGATGGGCACCTTTCACTCCATTTTCGCCAAAATCCTGCGAGCCGAAGCGCCCCTCTTAGGCTACGACAAAAGCTTCACCATATACGACACGGACGACAGCAAGGCGCTGATAAAGAAGATTGTAAAAGACTTCAACTTAGACCCCAAACAATATAAGGATTCGCGTATCCTCTACCGTATCTCCATGGCCAAGAACAGTTTGATTTCGGCCGAATACTATGTGGAGAACGGGGCGTATTTAGAGGAAGACACGGCGATGAGGATGCCCGAATTGGGGCGTATCTTCGTGGAATACAGCAATCGGCTCAAACAGGCGTCGATTATGGATTTCGACGACCTGCTGTTCAACACCAACGTATTGTTCCGCGATTTTCCCGAAGTGCTGCTGAAATATCAGCGTCGCTTCCGCTATCTTATGGTGGATGAGTATCAAGACACCAACTATGCGCAGTATTTGATTGTGAAGAAGTTGGCGGCAGGCCACAAGAACCTTTGCGTGGTGGGCGACGATTCGCAGAGCATCTACAGTTTCCGGGGCGCCAACATCCGCAATATCCTCAATTTCGAACACGACTATCCCGACGCGCACCGCTACAAATTGGAACAGAACTATCGTTCTTCGGGGCATATCGTGGCGCTGTCGAATTCCATCATCGCGCATAATAAAGACCGCATTCCCAAGGAGATATGGACCGACAACGAAACGGGAAACAAGGTGCGGCTATTGTGTTCGGCCTCGGACATAGACGAGGGGAACAGCGTGGCGGGCGAAATCTTCCATTTCAAGATGCACCGTCAGGCGCGTCCCAAGGATTTTGCGGTGCTCTACCGCACCAACAGTCAGAGTAAGGCCATCGAAGACGCTTTGCGCAAATACAATATCCCCTACCGCATCTACGGGGGATTGAGCTTTTACAGAAGAAAGGAAATCAAGGATATACTGAGTTATTTCCGCTGGGTGGTGAACCCCAACGACGAGGAGGCGCTTTTGCGGTGCATCAACAATCCCGCGCGGGGTGTGGGCGACACTACGCTTACGCGGCTGCGGCTGTTAGGTATTCTCTCGGGCGGGGGCTCGTGGCGGGGCTTGGAATACCTGCGTTCCGGCGATGCATTCGTTCCCCTCGCCACTTCGGCGCTGCCCACCGATTTGCTTGTGAACATGGGCGTTCCGCAAGATGTTTTCGCCTCGATGCAATCGTTGCAGGCGTATCGGGTGCAGTTGGCCTCGATGATTAATTCGGGCATACGCACGCGCCTTTTTAGCCTTATGGACACGATTTTAAGTCTGCACGCGCGGGTGATGCAGACCGATGCCTATCAAATGGCTTCCGAGGTTTGGAAGTCGTCGGGGCTGGCGGCCGAATACAAGGCCGAGGAAACGCCCGAGAGCGAGAACCGTATGGGTAACGTGGAGGAATTGCTCAATTCGGTGAAGATGTTTTGCGAGAGCGAGCCGCTTATGGTGGACGAGGAGACGGGCGAAATGGTGCGTATGGAGGGTGTGGTGACGCTCGACCGTTTCCTGCAGGACGTGGCTTTGCTCACCGACCAGGACGAGAAAGACGACGAGCAGCAGGATAAGGTGACGCTTATGACGATTCATGCGTCGAAGGGTTTGGAATTTCCCTATGTGTTTGTGGTGGGGTGCGAGGAGGAGCTTTTTCCCGCCGCGCAGAGCGTGAACAACCGCGAGGATGTGGAGGAAGAGCGGCGTTTGTTTTATGTGGCGGCCACGCGTGCCGAGAAGAGTTTGTGGCTGTCTTTCGCCAACCGAAGGATGCGGTGGGGTGAAACGAATTTTACCGAGCCGAGCCGCTTTTTGTTGGAATTGGACGCGGAGCATCTCGAAAATCCCGAGGTGCTGGATAAAAATCCTTATGAGGGGATTGATTTTGACAGCGATATGGACGATTCTTGGGCTCCGATGCGGCGTACTCCCCAGCGGCCTATGTCCCGGCCGGCGCCGCGCCCCTTCGCTTCGGGCAACTCGGCGGCAAGTGGTTCTGCGGCAGGCGGTT
>CAMWVZ010000112.1 GCA_947177845.1 uncultured Bacteroidales bacterium
AACAGGCTTTTGTTAATCCCCGAAAAAATACTACCTTTGCACCCCTTGAATTAAGAAAAAGTAGCGATATGTCAAAGAAGAACAAAGAGGCGCGCGTACAGGTTATCTTGGAGTGCACCGAACACAAGGAAAGCGGAATGCCGGGTACTTCGCGTTATATCACCACGAAGAACAAGAAGAATACGCCCGACCGTTTGGAGTTGATGAAATACAACCCCATTCTCAAGAAAATGACGCTTCACAAAGAAATTAAATAATTTAAGCCATGGCAAAGAAAGTAGTTGCAACTCTGAAAACCACTACCGGCAAAGATTTTGCCAAGGTGGTGAAGGTGGTGAGATCGCCCAAGACCGGTGCTTACGCCTTCAAGGAAGAAATCATAGCCAACGACAAGGTAAAGGAATATTTCGCCAACAAGGCGTAATCTTTGATATGCTTGTTGTAAAGGGATGTTTCGGAGCGCCTTTTGCGTTTCGGGACGTCCTTTTTTTGTGTAAGATACAAACCAATAAGGGAAAATAAACGATAAAATGGGGCTGTTTGCATTTTTAGGAAGGAATAAGTCGGCGGAAAAGGTGGCCGAAGAGAAAGAGGGCTTACAGAGGGGGTTGGACAAGACCAAGGAAAGCGTGTTGAAGAAACTCGCGCGTGCCGTGGCGGGAAAATCCACCGTCGACGATGAGGTGTTGGACAATCTCGAGGAAGTGTTGGTGACTTCGGATGTGGGCGTGGAAACCACGTTGGAAATCATAGACCGTCTGCAGGAGCGTGTCAGGAAAGACCGCTATCTCAATACTTCCGAGCTGAACAAGGTGTTGCGCGAGGAAATCTCGCAGCTTTTGATTGGCAATCCGCCCGTGGCCGACCCTTGGACGCAGGAAGGAAAGAAGCCCTATGTGATTATGGTGGTGGGCGTGAACGGCGTGGGAAAGACCACCACGATTGGAAAATTAGCCTATCTGTTTAAACAAAGCGGCGCGAAAGTGGTGCTGGGGGCGGCCGATACGTTCCGTGCGGCGGCGGTGGAGCAGTTGCAGGAATGGGGACGGCGCACCGATGTGCCCGTGGTGGCGCAGACTATGGGTTCCGACCCCGCTTCGGTGGCTTTCGATACCCTCAAGTCGGCGGTGGCCAAGGATGCCGACGTGGTGATTATCGATACGGCGGGCCGTCTGCACAACAAGGTGGGTTTGATGAACGAGCTCACCAAGATTAGGAATGTGATGAAGAAGGTGGTGCCCGACGCCCCCCACGAAATTCTCTTGGTGCTGGACGCCTCCACGGGGCAGAACGCCATAGAACAGGCCAAGCAGTTTACCGCCGCCACCGAAGTGAACGCCTTGGCGCTCACTAAGTTGGACGGTACGGCAAAAGGCGGCGTGGCTATCGGTATTTCGGCGCAGTTCAAGATACCCGTCAAATATATAGGGGTGGGAGAGAAGATTTCCGACTTGCAGCTGTTCGACAAGACCGCCTTTGTGGATTCGTTGTTTGCGTAGAAACGAGCCTTAAACAAGGAAAAACGATGCCAAGCGTAAGAGTGATAAGTTTGGGATGTTCGAAAAACACCGTCGATACGGAGGTGCTTTCGGGCAATCTCAAAGCGGAGAAATGGACGGTTCTGCCCGAGGAGAGCCCGCGTGTGGCCGACCTCACCATTATCAATACCTGCGGTTTTATCTTGGATGCCAAGCAGGAAAGCATCGACACCGTGCTGCGGGAGACCGCCCGCAAGAACCGTCGCAAGAAAGGACATATCATCGTTATGGGCTGCTTGGTGCAGCGCTATGCCGCCGAACTCAGGAAAGAGATTCCCGATGTGGACGCATGGATTGGCGTGAACGATTTGGATGCGGTGATGCGGCAGGCACGGCAAATACTGCAATCCGAAGCCGCTCGCGGTTCCGCCGTAGACCCGCTTCGCCGCAAACTCACCACACCTCCGCACTACGCCTATCTGAAAGTGTCGGAAGGTTGCAACCGTCAATGTGCGTTCTGCGCCATTCCGCTTATCCGGGGCAAGCATGTATCGCGCCCGCAGGAAGAGATTGTGGAGGAGGCGCGGCGGCTTGTGGACGGCGGGGTGAAAGAATTGATTTTGGTGGCGCAGGATCTCTGCTACTACGGCATGGATCTTTATGGCCGCCGCGCCGTGGCCGATTTGGTGCGCGCCCTCTGCCGTATCGACGGTTTACATTGGCTCCGTCTGCAATACCTTTATCCTCATGCGTTTCCCGATGATTTGTTAGAGGCGATGCGCACCGAACCCAAGGTGTGTCCCTATATCGACATTCCTCTGCAACATATTAATACAAAAATCTTGAAGGATATGTTGCGCACCACGACGCGGGAGGAAACCTTGGCGTTGCTCAAGAAGTTCAAGGAAGCCTTGCCCGATGCGGCTTTCCGCACCACGCTCATCACGGGATTTCCCACCGAGGGCGAGAAGGAATTTAAGGAATTGAGAGCCTTTGTGGGTGAATTTGAGTTCGACCGCCTCGGCGTGTTTCCCTATTCGCAGGAGGAAGGCACACCCGCGTATCCCCTCGGCGACCCCGTGTCGCAGGAAGAAAAGGAACGCCGCGCGCAGAAAATCATGGAGTTGCAGGAAGAGATTTCCTATCGGAAGAACCTCTTCCGTGTCGGCAAGATTTATGAAGTTCTGATAGACAGGGAAGAGGGTGAATTTTACGTAGGAAGAACGGTTTACGACAGTCCGGAGGTAGACAACGAGGTGCTGATACGTCGGGATGCCTCGCCGGCCTTGCTTCCGGGGCATTTTTATCAAGTCAGAATCATCTCCGCCGAAGCTTTCGACCTCTATGGCAAAGTGGAAGCCTAAAAAACGGTTATGGAAAACTTTACCAAGGAAAATTGTTTTTATTTAGGACGGGTGTTGCGTACATCGGGCTTGAAAGGCGACGTGCTGGCGATGCTCGATGTGGACAATCCCTCGGACTACGCGCAGTTGGACTCGGTGTTGGTGATGGTGAAGAAGTCGCTGGTGCCTTACTTTTTGGAGCGTGTGGAAATCCGTCCCAACGGAGCGGTTCTGCATTTTGAGGACACGGGTTTGGAAGAAGCGGAGAAGATGATAGGCTGCGAATTGTATCTGCCTTTGGATGTGCTGCCTCCCTTGACGGGCAATCGGTTTTATTTTCATGAAGTGATAGGTTTTGAAGTGGTGGATGCCGAGAGCGGCGTATTAGGAGTGCTGCGCGAGATTATGGACAATGGTCCGCAACCCGTGCTGTGCATCGACCACGCTTCGGGCAAGGAAATCCTGATGCCGCTTATCGACCCCTTCCTGGAAAAGGTGGAGCGGAGTGAACGCCGTCTGTATGTGCGCGCGCCGGAGGGTTTGGTGGATTTTTACTTGGAACAGTAGGAACAGTGGGTTCTATGCCTGATTTCCGATTTAAAGAATTTACGGTGAAGCACGATTGTTCGGCCATGAAAGTGGGTACGGACGGGGTGTTGCTGGGGGCTTGGGCGGAGTTGCCGTCTTCGGGCACGATTTTGGATGTGGGCTGCGGGTGCGGTTTGATTGCCTTGATGAGCGCCCAGCGGCTTTCCTCGGCTTCGTGCGATTTCCGTATCATAGGCGTGGATGTGGACGAAGGCTCCATACAGGATGCCGTGGAAAATTTCGCCGCCTCTCCGTGGCGCGACGCTCTGCAAGCCGTGCAGGCCGACTTCCTTTCCTACGCCGCAACGCTTCCCGCCGACAGTGTGGATGCGGTGTTGAGCAATCCGCCGTATTTTTCGGAAGATTTGCTTTCGCCCCACGCCCGCCGCAATCTCTCGCGCCATGCCGAAAGCCTGCCTTTCGGAGAACTTCTGCTTCAGGTGCAGCGTCTGCTTAAACAGGGCGGTACGTTGGCCATGGTGTTGCCTCCCCGTGCCTATGCGCAAATCGAAAGTCTGTTGCCGGAAACCGCTCCGAGCCTGCGTTTGCAGAGACTCACCCGCGTCTATTTCAAGGAGGGCAAGGCTTGCGGGCGTCTTTTGGCGCAGTGGAAGAAGTTTTCGG
>CAMWVZ010000113.1 GCA_947177845.1 uncultured Bacteroidales bacterium
GCAGTGCGGTGGCCTGTCAACTGAACGCCTACATCTGCGATTCCGTGTTGCGGACGCCCGATTATTGGACCCCCGACTACATGGCCACCGAAGATGTCGGCAAGTTCTTAAAAAACAAGATTTTCTGGTACGGGGATGCCTATCCGTGGTATGAGGTATTGGAACAGGCCACGGGACGGCCGTTTTCGTTGGAATATTATGCGAAATGGCTCGTGGGTTCGGAACCCTATGCCGAATGGCGCGCGGAGGAGGACGCCGTGGATCAGGCGCGCCGTGACAAATATTTAAATTAAACCTATGAGTGCTTGGATGATTGTGGCGGTGTTTGTGGTATATACCGCCATGCTGTTTGCGATAACGTTTCTCACTACGCGCAAGGTCAACAACGATTCGTTTTATCGCGGAAACCGCAATTCGCCTTGGTTTGTCGTGGCCTACGGCATGGTGGGGGCGTCTTTGTCGGGCGTCACGTTCATGTCGGTGCCCGGCAACGTGTGGCGCGAGAATTTCTACTATTTCCCGATGGTGTTGGGCTTTATCGCCGGCTATGTCGTCGTGGCCACGGTTTTGTTGCCGCTGTACTACAAATTGAACCTGACCTCCATCTATACCTATATAGATAAGCGCTTCGGCGCGGCTTCCTATAAATCGGGCGCGGCCTATTTCCTGCTCTCGCGCAGTTTGGGCGCCACGTTGCGGATGTTCCTCGTCATCGGGGTGTTGCACGAATTCGTGTTCAAGCAGTTCGGCCTGCCATTCTGGCTGGTGACGGCCCTGTTCATCCTGCTGATTCTCGGCTATACGTTCAAGGGCGGCATCCGGACGATTGTCTGGACCGATACGTTGCAGACCACGTTCATGCTCTTGGCCGTCATCATTTCGATTGTCTGCATCTGCCACTACGCCGACTGGTCGTTCGGGCAGATGTTGGCGAACGTGCGCCAAAGTCCGTTTTCGGAAGTCTTCCAGACCGACCCGACGCACAAGCGTTTTTTCCTCAAACAGTTTCTGAGCGGGCTGTTCGTCACGGTGACGATGACCGGGCTTGACCAGGACATGATGCAGAAGAATCTGAGTTGCCGCAATCTGAAAGACGCGCAGAAGAATATGTTTTCGTTCAGTGCGATTTTGCTCGTGATGAATGTGTTTTTCCTGATATTGGGCGCCATCCTCTGTCTGTTCGCGATGCAGAACGGCATTCCCTGCACCGATACCGATTACTTGTTCCCCGAAATCGCGATACGGCGTTTGCCCGTATTGGCCGGCCTTACCTTTATGATAGGCGTGCTGTCGGCGGCCTATTCGAGTGCCGACGGCGCGATGACCGCCCTGACCACGAGTTTCACGATAGACATCCTCGGCGTGGAGAAGAAAAACTACAGCGAGGAAAAGGTACGTAAAATCCGCTACCGCGTCCATCTGTGCACGGCTGTCGTGTTCTTCCTGTTCATCATGATGTTCTATGCGTTGAAGAGCGATGCGGTCATCAACATGGTTTACGACATCGCCTCCTATACCTACGGGCCGCTTTTGGGCTTGTTCTTCGCCGGTATTTATACCAAATGGCAGGTCAAGGACCGTTGGGTGCCGTTCGTCGTTTTGGCCTCCCCGATACTGAGTTTCGTCATTGTTCAGATATGCAAGCTTTTAGGCTATAATTTCGGTTTCGAGATTTTGCTGCTCAACGGGGCGTTGACGGTCTTGGGCATCTGGCTTTTTCGGCAAAAATCGCCGGTTTCGGTGCAAAAGTAGGGGTAGCAAGCAAAAAAATGTGCTAAAATATTTTTCTGATTTTCTGTTTGTTCTAAAGAAAATTCAGAATATTTTGCAGAAAAAGGCCGAAAAGGGCTTGTTGGTATGAAAAAAAATCGTACCTTTGCAGTCCTGTTTCGGAAAGGGGGCAGGAAAGTTTGGTTGAGGAAATGTAAAGATAAAGGTAGCGCAAGTTTCTTTTATCTTCAGATTGCGCCGGGTTCTGAGGCCGATAGCGGTTGAAGAGTTACGGTGTGATAAAAGTTCATTGACATATTGGGATAGAAAGTGTAACAAGAGCATAGGCGTTGCGTAGCGATACGCGATGCCGTAATAGTTAAGAAAGTTACAAAGGGCGCACGGGGGATGCCTGGGCTCTTAGAGGCGAAGAAGGACGTGATAAGCTGCGAAAAGCCGCGGGAAGGTGCAAATGACCTGAGATCCGCGGATATCCGAATGGGGCAACCCGCCATGTTGAAGGCATGGCACTATCTACGATAGGTAGATAGAGCGAACGTGGGGAACTGAAACATCTAAGTACCCATAGGAGAAGAGAACAAAAGTGATTCCGCGAGTAGTGGCGAGCGAAAGCGGAGAAGCCCAAACCGCAGGGGTTAAGGCCCATGCGGGGTTGTAGGACTGAGATGTGGACTTGTACATGATATCGGAACTACCTGGAAAGGTAGGCCGCAGAAGGTGAAAGCCCTGTATGAGAAATCGTGTGCATACCTATCAGAATCCTGAGTAGGACGGGACCGGAGGAATCCTGTTTGAACCCGGCAGCACCATCTGCCAAGGCTAAATACTCCTAAGAGACCGATAGTGGACCAGTACCGTGAGGGAAAGGTGAAAAGTACTCCGAACAGGAGAGTGAAATAGACCCTGAAACCGTGCGCTTACAAGCGGTCGGAGCCCCTTTTGAGGGGTGACGGCGTGCCTTTTGCATAATGAGCCTACGAGTTACATTTTTCCGGCGAGGTTAAGCGCCAAGAGGCGTGCAGCCGCAGCGAAAGCGAGTCTGAACAGGGCGTATAGTCGGAGGAAGTAGACGCGAAACTTTGTGATCTACCCATGAGCAGGTTGAAGTGTCGGTAACACGATATGGAGGACCGAACCGATAGACGTTGAAAAGTCTCCGGATGACTTGTGGGTAGGGGTGAAAGGCTAATCAAACTGAGAGATAGCTCGTACTCCCCGAAATGTTTTTAGGAACAGCCTCGGAAGCGAGCGTATGTCAGAGGTAGAGCTACTGATAGGATGCGGGGGTTTCATCGCCTGCCAAATCCTGACAAACTCCGAATGCTGACATACAGGTCCGGGAGTGAGGCCATGGGTGCTAATGTCCGTGGCCGAGAGGAGAAGAATCCAGACTACCGGCTAAGGCCCCCAAATGTATGCTAAGTTGAAAATAACGAGGTTTTATTGCATAGACAGCTAGGATGTTGGCTTGGAAGCAGCCATACATTTAAAGAGTGCGTAACAGCTCACTAGTCGAGCGATAGAGCGTGGATAATAATCGGGCATCAAGCATACTGCCGAAGCTGTAGACTCTGCGGAGTGGTAGGGGAGCATTCCTATGGCGCTGAAGGTGATTCGTAAGGGTTGCTGGAGCGATAGGAAAAGCAAATGTAGGCATAAGTAACGATAAGGCGGGAGGGAAACCCGCCCACCGAAAGACCAAGGTTTCCTGATCAACGTTAATCGGATCAGGGTCAGTCGGGACCTAAGGCGTAGCTGAAAGGCGAAGTCGATGGGAAGCCGGTTAATATTCCGGCACTTTCTATGGCTGCGATGCGGTGACAAAGTAGTGCAGCATCTGCGTACTGACGGAATAGTACGTTGAAGGGTGTAGATAAACGATTCGTAGGTAAGTCCGCGGGTTGTGTCGAACCTGATAGTACGTCGAGCCCTCGGGCAAGATGATAACGATGCGAACCAGACTTTCAAGAAAACCCGCTAAGCTTCAGGTCATAGAGACTCGTACCGTAAACCGACACAGGTGGTCGAGGAGAGGATCCAAAGGTGCTCGAGAGATTCATGGCTAAGGAACTAGGCAAAATACCCCTGTAACTTCGGGATAAAGGGTGCCTACCGAGAGGTAGGTCGCAGAGAAATGGCCCAGGCGACTGTTTAACAAAAACACAAGGCTTTGCGAAATTGTAAGATGAAGTATAAGGCCTGACACCTGCCCGGTGCTGGAAGGTTAAGAGGAGAGGTTAGCGCAAGCGAAGCTTTGAATTGAAGCCCCAGTAAACGGCGGCCGTAACTATAACGGTCCTAA
>CAMWVZ010000114.1 GCA_947177845.1 uncultured Bacteroidales bacterium
AGCAAGATACTTTTGTCGAAACCCGACACCCGGGAACATTTCACCAACCTTTTGGAAATCGACACCGACACCGCTTTAACCGGCAACACCCCCATGTTGATTGACGAATGGCAAACCGTTCCGAAACTCTGGGATGCCGTTCGATATACGGTTGACCACCGCCATAAAATGGGGCAATTCATCCTTACCGGTTCCGCCGTTCCCGATAAAACCACGGAAAAAGAAAGACAACACTCCGGTACAGGGCGTTTTGCCTGGCTTACCATGCGCCCCATGACATTATTCGAATCCGGAGAATCGAACGGTTCGGTAAGCTTGGAACAGCTGTTTTCCACACCTAAAAAGATATTGGAAAAGAACCATCTGAATTTGCAGGATATTGTTTTTCTGATTTGCCGCGGCGGCTGGCCTATGGCGGTAGGATTACCGGAAGAAGCCGCACTGGAACAGGCGTTCGATTACTACGATGCCGTAACCAAAGAGGACATAACAAGGGTGGACGGCATAAAACGCACGTCCGAAAAGGTACAACGTCTGATGAGGGCCTACGCACGTCATCAAGGCATGCAGTCGCCTGTCACCACCCTACGGGATGATTTGCAGGCCAACGAAACCACAAAACTCGACGAAGATACGATAAGTTCCTACCTGGAAGCGTTGCGAAAGATTTTCGTGGTGGAAGACATGCCGGCGTGGAATCCCAATCTCCGTTCCAAAACAGCTATCCGCACCACCGATACCCGCTATTTTGTGGATCCGTCCATCGCCACCGCCGCATTAGGCTTAGGCCCCAAAGACTTGATGAACGACCTCAAAGCAACGGGGATGTTCTTTGAAACCTTGTGCATAAGGGATTTGCGCGTATTTGCCGAAGCCTTGAACGGTTCGGTTTATCATTACCGCGACAAAAACGGTTTGGAATGTGATGCGGTGGTGCACCTGCGCAACGGACAATATGCGCTGGTAGAGATAAAACTCGGGGGGCAATCCCTCATTCAGGATGGGGCAAAAACGCTCAACGCCTTGGAAAATCTGATTGATGATTCGCGCATGAACACACCGGCATTCAAAATGATACTCACCGCCACCGGCGATTTCGCTTACCGTCGCCCGGAAGACGGCATCTACGTGGTTCCCATTGGATGCCTGCGGCCGTAGCCTTTCCCGACCGCCGAGGTTCAAACGAGTTTTTGATTAAATTTGTAGCGGTTTCCGACTTAGGGCTCACCCGAAAACAGACGGAGGCCGCATAGCATAACGATTATGGAATACGATTTCAGGAAAATAGAAGCCTATTGGCAGCAATACTGGGCGCAGAACAAGACCTTTCAGGCCCGCAACGACTCAAACAAGCCCAAATACTACGTTTTGGACATGTTCCCCTACCCCTCCGGCGCCGGCCTGCACGTAGGGCATCCCCTCGGCTACATCGCCAGCGACATCTACGCCCGATACAAACGGCTGCAAGGCTATAACGTGCTGCACCCCATGGGCTTCGACGCCTACGGCCTGCCCGCCGAACAATACGCCATACAGACCGGGCAACACCCTGCCGAAACCACGCGCAAGAACATAGAACGCTACCGCAAGCAACTCAACCTCATAGGCTTTTCCTTCGACTGGGACCGCGAAGTGCAGACCTGCGACCCCGCCTACTACCATTGGACGCAATGGGTCTTTATCCGCCTGTTCCATTCGTGGTATAGCAAGAAAGAACAGAAAGCCCTGCCCGACACTTTGCTGTTGAGCCGCTTGGAAAAGGAAGGCAACGCCACGCTCTTGGAAGAAGCCGCCTGTTCGCCCCACGAAGTGTTCAGCGCACAGGACTGGGCTTCGTTCGACGAAAAGAAACGCTCCGACATTCTGATGAACTACCGCCTGGCCTTCCTTTCGGATACGATGGTGAACTGGTGCCCGCAGTTGGGCACGGTGCTGGCCAACGACGAAGTGGTGAACGGCCTCTCCGAACGCGGCGGCTTCCCCGTGGAACGCAAACTAATGAAACAGTGGTCGCTGCGTATCACCGCCTACGCCCAACGCCTCTTGGACGGCTTGGATGCCTTGGAATGGAGCGACTCGCTCAAGGAAATGCAACGCAACTGGATTGGCCGCAGCGTGGGCGCGGAAGTGCGCTTCGAAATCGACCATGCCGAGGCCAAGGGGCTTTCCGAAGGGCTCCGGATATTCACCACACGCCCCGACACGCTTTTCGGGGTGAGCTTCATGGTACTCTGCCCCGAACACGAAGATATCCAAGCCCTCACCACGCCCGAACAGAAGACGGAAGTGGAAGCCTACGTGCACTACGCCAAGAACCGCACCGAGCGCGAGCGTCAGGCGGAAGTGAACAAGGTGAGCGGCGTGTTTACGGGCTCCTACGCCCTGCACCCGTTTACGGGCGAGAAACTGCCCGTCTGGATTTCGGAATACGTATTGGCCGGCTACGGCACGGGCGCGATTATGGCGGTGGCGGCCCACGACAGCCGCGACTACCGCTTCGCCAAGCACTTCAACCTGCCCATCCTGCAAGTGGTGGCGGGCGGCGACATCGAAAAGGAAGCCCACGAAACCAAAGACGGCACGCTCATCAACTCCCAGTTCTTGGACGGGCTCTGCGTCAAGGACGCCATTGCGCGTATGGTGCAGGAAATCGAAGCCCGCGGCTTGGGCAAGGCGCAGATCAACTACCGCCTGAGGGACGCCATTTTCAGCCGTCAGCGCTATTGGGGCGAACCTTTCCCCATTTACTACAAGAATGGCATCCCCCATACCCTTTCGGACGACAAACTGCCTCTGTTGCTGCCCGAAGTGGACAAATACCTGCCCACCGAAGAGGGCGAGCCTCCCTTGGCACGCGCCAAGAACTGGCAGACCGAAGACGGCTATCCCTTGGAAACCTGCACCATGCCGGGATTTGCCGGTTCGAGCGCCTATTACCTGCGCTACATGGACGCGCACAACAGCCGTGAATTAGTGTCGAAGCAAGCCAACGAATACTGGCGGCAGGTGGATTTGTATATGGGCGGAGCCGAACACGCCACCGGACACCTTATATATTCCCGTTTCTGGAACAAGTTTTTGTTCGACCTCGGATTGGTGTGCGAGGACGAACCCTACAAGAAGCTTATCAACCAAGGCATGATACAGGGGCGGAGCAACTTCGCCTACCGCGTCAACTGGGCCAACTACCGCAACTTCATCGCCACGAATCCCGAAGCGGCCCTGCCCGGCATCACCGAAGAAACGGCCAAGGAAGGAAACAAACTGCTGTTCGTGTCGAAGAACATCGCCCACCGCGAGGCCTTCTGCGACACGGTTCACGTGGATATTCACCTCACCGACAACGATGTGTTGGATTTGGAGGGCTTCAGGAAATGGATGCCCGACTTGGCGAAGGCCGAATTCGTGCTCGAAGAGGGCAAGTATGTCTGCGGGGCGGAAGTGGAGAAGATGTCCAAGTCTATGTACAACGTGGAGAACCCCGACCAGATTGTGGAACGCTACGGGGCGGACACGCTGCGTATGTATGAAATGTTCCTCGGGCCTATCGAACAGTCCAAGCCTTGGGACACCAAGGGTATCGAAGGGGTGTTCCGCTTCCTCAAGAAGTTTTGGCGCAGTTGTTTTGACGAGGAAAGCGACGCCTGCATGTTGGAGGAGGGTGAACCTTCGGCCGAGGAGATGCGCATTCTGCACAAGACCATCAAGCGCATCACGGACGACACCGAAAGGTTCTCGTTCAACACGGCGGTGAGCGGTTTCATGATTGCGCTCAACGAACTTTCCGACCTCAAATGCCGCAAAAAGGCCGTGTTCGAGCCTTTGGCCGTGTTGCTGTCGCCCTATGCGCCGCATATCGCCGAAGAGATTTGGCATCGGTTAGGGCATCAGGAAAGCATCGCCTACGCCGCCTTGCCGGTCTATGAAGAGAAATATACGGTGGAGAACAGTTTCAACTACCCGGTTTCGTTCAACGGCAAGATGCGTTTCAATATAGAACTGCCTTTGAACCTGCCGCCTGCCGAGAT
>CAMWVZ010000115.1 GCA_947177845.1 uncultured Bacteroidales bacterium
GGGCGACACCGGGCCGAATACGGGGGGCATGGGGGCGGTGTCGCCCGTGCGTTGGGCCGACACGGCCTTGATGAAGAAGGTGGAAACCCGCATCATTCAACCCACTTTGGCACAGTTGCGGAGGGAACATATTTCCTATGCGGGTTTCCTCTACATCGGCCTGCTTGTGGTGGAGGGCGAACCTTTCGTATTGGAATATAACGTGCGTCCCGGAGACCCGGAGGCCGAGGTGATTTTGCCCCGTATCGAGAGCGATTTGGCGGAACTTTTCGAGGCGGTGCATAGGGGCACCTTGCAGGAAAAGGAATTGAAGGTGTCCCCGCGTGCGGCGGGGGGCGTGGTGTTGGTTTCGGGAGGCTATCCGGGGGCCTACACCACAGGTTATGAAGTGCACTTGCCGGAAAACGCCCGATCTTCGGCGCTCCTTTTCCAAGCCGGCATGGTGCGGACGCCCGACGGCCGGCTGCATACGGGCGGGGGCCGTGTCCTGACGGTGACCGCCGTGGCCGACACGCTCGACGAAGCCTTGCAGGAAGCCTACCGCCACGCGCAGGAAGTGGATTTTAAAGACAAATACTACCGAAAAGACATCGGAAAAGACCTATGAAGATAGACTATCGCGGCATCACCCTTTCCAACGGATTGCGTGTGCTGGTGCATACCGATCCCAACACGGCCCTCGTGGCCTTCAACCTGCTCTATAAAGTGGGCGCCAAGGACGAGGACCCGCAGAAGACAGGCTTCGCGCATCTGTTCGAACACCTTATGTTCAGCGGCTCCAAGCATGTGAAGGACTACGACGAAGCCTTGGACGAAGTGGGCGGCACAAGCAATGCCTTCACCAACAACGATTTCACCGATTTTTATATCTCCTTGCCCAAGGAGGTGGTGGAAACGGCGTTCTTTGTGGAGAGCGACCGTATGCAGAACCTCACCCTTTCCCAAAAGAAACTGGATGTGCAGAAAGGGGTGGTGATTGAGGAATTCAAGGAACGTTGCCTGAACCAGCCCTACGGCGACACGGATATGTTGCTGCGCCCGCTTTCCTACCGCACGCATCCTTACGCATGGTCCACCATAGGCAAGGAAATCGCGCATATCGAAGCGGTGACGCTGCAAGACGTAAAGAACTTCTACAATACGTTCTATATGCCCGACAACGCCATTCTGAGCGTGTCGGGGCCCGTGGAACCCGAGGAAATGTTCGCGCTGGCCGAAAAATGGTTCGGCAACATCGCCCGCGGCGGACGCACGCAGCGCCCTCTGCCCGCGGAGCCCGTGCAGCGCGAGGCCCGGCGGCAGACCGTGGAACGCAAGGTGCCTTCGAACGCCTTTTACCGCACCTACCACATGGGGCCGCGCATGAGCCACGATTTCTATGTGTTCGATTTGCTGTCCGACCTGCTTTCCAACGGCGATTCCTCGCGTTTCTACACGCGCTTGGTGAAAGACCGCAAACTGTTCAGCAGTCTCAACGCCTACGTTTCGGGTGATATGGAACCGGGGCTTTTCCTGATTTCGGGCATCATGGAAGACGGGGTGGATTTCGGAACGGCCGAGCAAGCCGTGGAGGAGGAGTTGGCGAGGTTGGGCGAGGAAACGGTAAGCGAAAAGGAGTTGCAGAAGGTGAAGAACAAATTGGAAACCTCCTTGCTTTTTTCGAATATGAAAGGCTTGGACAAGGCCATGAATCTGGGCTATTTCGAAATGATGAAATCGGCCGATGTGCTCTCGCACGAGGTGGAGGCCTACGGCGCGGTGACGGTAGACGACATCCGCAGGGCGGCGCGCGAAACGTTCGTGCCCGCCAACAGCAATACACTTTATTATAAGGCAATAAAATAGCATTCGGTAAGATGAAATTCGACTATGGCAAGCTGTCGCCCCGCATAGAGAAATTAGACAACGGAATTCCCGTATATCTTTTCCCCGATTCCACCTTGGACTTGGTGCGTCTGGAATTCATTTTCGACGCGGGCAGCTATTTTCAGCAGAAACCCTTGCAGGCGGGGGCGTGTTGCACCCTGACGGGGGCGGGAACCGAGCGCTATTCGGCCGACAGGCTCTCGGAGGAAATGGATTTCTACGGGGCGTATATGGAGCGCTATTCCGACCGCGACCAAGCCTGCGTCACCTTCTACGGTTTAAGCCGCTATTTCTCCGACATTCTGCCGTTCTGCGAGGAGGCGGTGAAGCATTCGGTGTTTCCGCAGAGCGAATTGGACACCTATCTGCGCAAGCAGCACAGCAAGTTTCTGGTGAATTTGCAGAAAGTGGCGCATGTGGCGCGGCGGGCGTTCTATCCCGCCGTCTTCGGCAAGACCCACCCCTACGGCGTGGTGTTGGAGGAAGAGGATTTCGGCCGTCTCACGCGCGATGATCTGCAAGCTTTCTACCGAAGATTTTATAACTCGGAGAACTGCCGCATCGTGTTGGCGGGCTCGTATAAGAAAGAACATTTGCAGATGCTGAACCGTCTTTTCGGGGCGGAGGATTGGAAAGGGGAGAAGGCGGTGTTGCAGGCGACGGCTCCGGTGCGGGAAGCGCCGGCCGGCATGGCCTCGCCGCTCCATGTTACGCAGCAAGGTTCGTTGCAGGAAGCCCTGATGACGGGTATGCGGATTATGCCCGTTTCCGACCCCGATTTCGCGCCTTTCAAGGTGGTGGATTATATCTTGGGCGGTTATTTCGGCTCGCGCCTGATGCGCAATATCCGCGAGGACAAAGGCTATACCTACGGTATCTCGTCTTTCGTGTTGCCGCTGCGTTTCAGCCCCGTGTGGATGATAAGCTCGGAGGTGAAGGGCGGGTGCGCGGACAAGGTGCTGAAGGAAATCGAAAAGGAAATCCGCAAGCTGCGGAAAAAAGAGGTGGACATGCACGAGCTGGAATTGGTGCGTCATGCGTATATGGGCGAATTCATGCAGGATCTGGACGGCATTTTCGATATAGCCGAGCGTATGAAGTTCTTTCTTTCGGCAGGCGTGGACGCCGATTTCTACCGCAAGCAGGAAGAGGTGCTTTTCTCCATGACGCCGGCTCAAATCAAGGCGTATGCCGAACGCTTCCTGAACGTGGAAAATTTCACCACGGTGATAGTGGGAGGAGAAAGGGAGAATGTGTAAATTTGCATAGGATTTAAAATGGAGAAACCATGAAGAGAACGATATGGGCCGTCTTTTTGTGTGCGGCGCTGGCAGCGGGCGTAACTGTCCGCGCGCAGGACATTCCCGTCTCTTTTGCCGACATTGTCCGTTCGGACAAGATAGATACGCTGCTCTACCGGCAGAGCCTCGTGCGTGCCGGGAGTCCGGTTACGGGCTACCGCGTGTTGATTTTCTCGCAGGGCGGGAACAATTCCAAGGACGCGGCCTTTGAAGAAAAGGAACGCTTCGAGGAGGCTTTCCCCGAAAGCAAGGTGTATGTGAGTTTCGAGGAGCCTTATTTCAAGGTGAAGGCGGGAAATTTCATCGACCGTATGCAGGCCGATTTCTTCCTGCGCGAAATCAAGATTCTCTATCCCTACGCCTTTATCGTGAAGGATGCGCTCGATGTGAAGGGTTATCTGGGATTGGAGGACGCTGCCGAGGCCAAGCCCGAAGTTGAGGTGCCGGCGGAAGCCGTGGACGAGAAATAAAAAAGACGCGCAGTATACGCGTCTTCTTTATGTTGGCCAACCGGGATTCGAACCCAGAATGACAGAACCAAAATCTGTAGTGTTACCGTTACACCATTGGCCAATCGGAAACAGGGCGCAAAGGTAGTTTTTTTTTTATAAAGCAACAACAGATAAGAAGATGAACATAAAAAATTTTCCGTGGAAGAAGGTCCTGCCGCATGTAGGGGCTATCGTGATATGCGCGCTGTTGAGCCTGATGTATTTCGCCCCCGTGGTGTTCGGCGACAAGGCTATGGGGCAGAGCGACGTATATAGTTGGAGCGGGGCGGGCAACGAGGCCAAGAAATGTTTTGAAGAGACGGGCGAATCCACCGATTGGTCGAACGTTTGGTTCGG
>CAMWVZ010000116.1 GCA_947177845.1 uncultured Bacteroidales bacterium
TTTTCCTATCTTTGTTCCCCCAAAGACGCGGCAGTAGCTCAGTTGGTAGAGCGCTAGCTTCCCAAGCTGGAGGTCGCGAGTTCGAGACTCGTTTGCCGCTCACACAAAGGCGTCCGACCAAGCGTCGGACGCCTTTTTTACTTTGACGACATGAACCACAGAATACCCGAAGATACCAAACGTGCCATTCTCGATGCCGCCCGCATCGACGAAGTGGTGGGCGATTTTGTGGTGTTGAAGAAGCGTGGAGCCAACTATTGGGGGTGCTGTCCCTTTCATCAGGAGAAAACCCCCTCGTTCTCGGTATCGCCCGCCAAGGGCATCTTTAAGTGTTTCGGCTGCGGCAAGGGCGGCGATTCGGTGAGTTTCCTCATGGAGCACGAGCACTATTCCTATGTGGAGTCGCTCCGATATTTGGCGCATAAGTACAATATCGAAATCAAGGAAGAGGAACTTTCGCCCGAACAGATAGAAAAGGAAAGCGACCGCGAGTCGCTCTACCACCTCACGCAATATGCCGCCGAATATTTCGTTAAGAATTTGTGGGAGAGCGAGGAGGGCAGGAGCGTGGGGCTGGCCTATTTCCGCGAGCGCCGCTTCACCGACGAGATGATACGGCATTTTCAGCTCGGCTATTGCACCGAAAGTTGGGATGCCTTTACCCAAGCGGCCTTGAAAGCCGGCTACGACAAGAAATATTTGGTGCAGAGCGGCCTCACTATCGAAAAAGAAGAAACGGGCAAGCTCTTCGACCGCTTCCGCGGACGGGTCATCTTTCCCATACACAGCCTTTCGGGGCGGGTACTGGGCTTCGGCGGGCGCATTCTGAGCAGCGACAAGAGCAAGGCCAAATATGTCAATTCGCCCGAATCGGAAATCTATCACAAAAGCAATGTGCTCTATGCCATACCCTTTGCCAAGCGCGAGATTGTGTCGCACGACATGGCCTATATGGTGGAGGGATATGCCGATGTGATTTCGATGCATCAGGCGGGCATCACCAATGTGGTTTCTTCGTCGGGCACTTCGCTCACCGAAGACCAGATCAAGATGATTTCGCACTTCACGCGCAACCTCACCTTGCTCTACGACGGCGACGCGGCGGGCATCAAGGCCTCCTTGCGCGGCATCGACATGGTGCTGGCCAAGGATATGAACGTGCGGGTGGTGCTTCTTCCCGAGGGGCAGGACCCCGACGACTACGCCAAGGCGCACACTACCGAGGAAATCCAAAACTACCTCAAGGAAAACGCGGTCGACTTCATTTCGTTCAAGACCCGATTGCTGTTGAAGGACGTGGGCGACGACCCTATCAAACGCGCCGAACTCATCGACAACATCCTCACCAGCATATCGGTAATTCCCGACAGTATCAAACGGGCGGTCTACGTGCAGGAGTGCAGCCGGCTTCTGGAGATTTCCGAGCCCGATTTGCTCAACAAACTCAACCGTATCTTCCGCAACCGTTTTCAGAAACAGATGACGGCGGGAGGCGGACCGCAAATTGCCGAAAATCAGATTGCTCCAAGCGCTTCCAAGCAGGAACCCACGCCGAGCGAACAGGAGGCCGACGCGCTGGCCCGCGCCCGCACCCTCGAACGCGAGTTGCTGTCGCTGTTAGTCAATCACGGCGCCCGCACCACCAAGCAAATCTACTACGACCAAGACGGCAAGCCGATAGACCAAGTGTCGAGCGTGTGCGCCTATATCGTGGCCGAGGTGCAGCAAGACGAACTGAGCCTTTCCGACCCTCTGTATCAAGAGCTTTTCTCTATATTTGCCACCGCTTTGCAAAGCGGAACGGTGCCTGCGGTGGAAGACCTGATGCTTTCCGACAATATGCCCATGCGCAATTTGGTGGCCGATTTGGCCTCGGGTTGCTATGAGGTGAGCAAGACATGGGAAAACAAAGGCATTTACGTGCATACCGTGCAGAACCATCCCGAAAAACTGAACACGGCTGTCTTTCAGGCGGTTTCAAATTTCAAAATAGAGAAGGTGAACGGTATGATAGAGGCGCTGAACAAGCAATTCAAGGAGGTGGCGAAAGACGATGAGGTTGGTATCATGGAATTGATGAACCGAAAGAAACAACTCGACGCCCTCCGCAACAAACTTTCGGCTTTGGTTAGACGGGTGATTTGTTAAACATGAAGAAGTTAGTTATCGACATAGGAAACACGCTCACCAAGTGGGGCGTTTTTGAGGGCAAGAAGCTGCTCTTTCACGAGATGCGCGCCAAGCTCAATCCCGCCGACATCGCGCATTTGCGCCATCTGCATCCCGATATGGACGCGGCCATGGTCTGCACCGTGGCGCGTGAACCGTCGTTTTTGGCCAAGACGCTTTCCGATTTCACGCATTTCATCGATTGGCAGTCCTATCGCCCCGACCTTAAGATTCCCGTGAAAATCGAATACGAGCAGCCCGAGACCTTGGGGCGCGACCGGGTGGCGGTGGCCTCGGCGGTGGCCTCTTTCTATCCGGGTCAGAATGTGTTGTGTATGGTGTTCGGCTCTTGCGTCACCTACAATGTGGTGGACAAGGACGCCCGTTTCTTGGGCGGCGCCATCTCTCCCGGCCTCAACATGCGTCTGCGGGCCATGCACAGATTTACGGAAGCGCTTCCCATGGTGGATTTGCGGCAGGAACGCGACACCGAGACCATCAACAACACCCGTACCGCTCTCTACAGCGGTGCCTTGGACGGCTTGCGCTATGAGGTTCAGGGCTATATCGAACGTTACAGAAAACGCTTTCCCGACCTCAAAATCGTGGTGACGGGGGGCAATGCTTCTTATTTTGAAAAGTCCTTGAATTATGAGATATTTGCGTACCATAACCTTGTTTTAAGAGGGCTGAACGAAATATTGGACTTGAATGTTTTTTAAGATAGGACGCATTTTTCTTGTCACCGTAGGGATAGGGGTATGCTTGTGTGCCTCCTCCCTTTGCCGTGTCCATGCGCAGACAGGGATGATGTCGCCCTATTCGGTTTTCGGGCCGGGCATCGTGCAGCCCTATCTGAACGTGCGCAATATGGCATTGGGCGGTATCGGAATCGGGCTTTCGGGCCGGGGCAACATGAACCCCCTCAACCCCGCCACCTACCGCACGGGCGTGGATACCCTCAGCGTGCGTTTCGACATAGGCTTCAACGTGAGCTTCAACGGCTTGACGCAGGAAATGGACGGTGCGCGCGCCAAGAACCACAGCACTTCGGGCGGTTTGAGCAACATAGAGTTCTATTTCCCTGTGTGCAAGTGGTATAAAATGGCCATTTATCTGCTTCCGCTCACCGATATGTTCTACAAGACTTCCTATTTTTCTGACAATGAAGAATACCCCAAAGTAGGACGCACCCAGTTGACGCACGAAGGCAGCGGAGGCATCTCGAAATTAGGTTGGGGCCATGCCTTGGGCTGGGGACCCGTGACGGCGGGTGTAAATCTCAACTATCTGTTCGGCAAGCTGATGCAGACTTCCACGCTCACTTTTTTAGACGATACGCTGGCCAAATACGCCGGTGCCGCCGAATACTACACCGAAACCCGCCTGAACGGTTTTGGTCTGGACGTGGGGCTCACCGCCGTGATACCCATTAAAGAGTTTCAAACCTTTACGATAGGGGCTTCGTATAGTTTGAAGAGCACGCTTCACGCCAAACGCACCACCCTCGCGCAAGGCGTCTTCGGTTCCTACACAGACACCGCCTATATGCCCGATGCGGAAACGCGGGGCCGATACACTTTCCCTTCCTCCCTGCGGGTGGGATTTTCGTATGAATACGAGAACCAATGCGTGATAGGCGCCGACTTCACCTATGCATGGTGGAAGGAATACAGCGAATACGGAAAGCCCTACGATTTTTTCCGCAACACATACAGCGTGAATGCGGGGGCGGAATTGAAGAACAATCCGCAGGCCACCACCGTGGCAAGACGTTTCGCCTATCGGATAGGGGGATTTTTTCAGAACAACTA
>CAMWVZ010000117.1 GCA_947177845.1 uncultured Bacteroidales bacterium
ACGAGGTCGAGCAGGTATTTGCCGTAGCCGCTCTTGACGAGGGGTTGGGCGATGTCGCGCAGTTGGTCGGCGGTGATGAACTTCATGCGGTAGGCCACTTCCTCGATACAACCCACCATAAGCCCCTGACGCTGCTGAATGGTCTGCACAAACTGGCTCGCCTGCAGAAGCGACTCGAAAGTACCCGTATCGAGCCAAGCCGTGCCGCGTCCCAACATCCCCACCTTCAACTTGCCCTTTTCCAGATAGTATTTGTTGACATCGGTGATTTCGTACTCACCCCGCGCACTGGGCTTGAGGTTCTTGGCCACCTCCACCACCGAATTATCGTAGAAATAGAGCCCCGGCACCGCGTAATTCGACTTGGGTTTGGCCGGCTTCTCCTCTATCGAAAGCGCCTTCATCTTCTCGTCGAATTCCACCACACCGTAGCGCTCCGGGTCGGAAACATGATAGGCAAACACCACCCCACCCTCGGGATCGCTGTTCTCCTGCATCAGACCCGCCATGCCCGTTCCATAGAAGATATTGTCGCCCAACACCAAAGCCACCTTGTCGTTGCCGATAAACTCCTCGCCCAGCACAAAAGCCTGCGCCAAACCGTTGGGCACCTCCTGCACCTTATACGAAAAACGGCATCCTATGCGGCTTCCGTCGCCCAAAAGCTTCTCGAAATTGGGCAAATCCTGCGGCGTGGAAATGATGAGTATATCGCGGATACCCGCCATCATGAGCACCGACAACGGATAGTAAATCATAGGCTTGTCGTAAACAGGCATCATCTGCTTGCTCATGGCCAACGTAAGGGGGTGAAGACGCGTACCGGCACCGCCGGCTAAAATGATTCCTTTCATATTTCTGTTTTTACAATGCAAAGTTACAATCCATGCCTCTATCCCGCAAATAACTTTCGGCGCAGTTGAGGCCGTCGAGGGCGGAGGAGGTGATGCCCCCCGCATAGCCCGCCCCTTCACCGCAGGGATAAAAGCCCGCCACTTGCGGATGCTCGAATGTATCGGAATCCCGTGGAATGCGCACAGGCGAAGAGGTGCGCGACTCCAAGCCCAACAAAAGAGCCTCTTGCGTGAGGAAACCGCGCCGCTTGGCCTCCACCTGTCGGAAAGCCTCCTGCAAAGACCGCGCTATATAGGCGGGAAGAAGCCCGTTCATATCCACGCTGCAAACACCTCGGGTATAGGAAGTTGCAGGAAGATTACGGCTCACTTTCCCTTTCAGGAAATCGGTCATCCTCTGCGCAGGGGCTATGAAATTCTGCCCGTCACCTGCCGCAAATGCACGCCCCGCCTCAAAGAATCTTCTTTCCAACGCACGGCGGTAGTCGAGAAGTCCGAATACCCCGGGCGAAAGTCTGCAACCCTCGGCAACGAGCAAATCTCGGTTCACACCCCCTACCCAACCGGCATTGGCCCAAGAACCGTGCCGCCCCGACCCCGACATTCCATTCACCACCAACCCGTCTTTCTCCGTAGCGGCGGGAATCACCACCCCGCCCGGACACATACAGAACGAGAATATATCGCACAAAGAAGTCTTCTCCACAAAAGCATACTCGGCAGGCGGCAAATCACAACGCTTTTCCGCACCCTTATACTGCAACGCATTTATCAAAGCCTGCGGATGCTCCACACGCACACCGAGCGCAAAAGGTTTCTCCTCCAACGCCCAGCCCTTGCGGTCGATATAGCGGTAGAGGTCGTCGGCCGAATTTCCCGTAGCCAGAAAAAGCACATCCCCCTTATATTCCACACCGTTTTGGTCAACCACCGCCGCAAAACGCCCCTTGCTGTCGGTGAGGATTTCCTTCACACACGTGGAAAAACGGATTTCCGCACCCGCCTCCAAAAGAGCCTCCCGCATACGCCGCACGATAGCCGGCATACGGTCGCTGCCCAAATGCGGATGCGCCTGATAGAGAATAGCCGGGTCGGCGCCGTAGTGCACGAAAGTGCGCATCACACGGCTTATATCCCCGCGCTTACTGGAACGGGTATAGAGCTTTCCATCGGAAAAACAGCCTGCCCCACCCTCGCCGTAAGCATAGTTGGACTCGGTATCCAAACGGCCTTCCCGACACAACGCCCCCACATCCTTGGCGCGCTCGTCCACCCTCCTGCCCCTTTCGAGAAGCGTCACCTTCACCCCCGCATGGCAAAGCGCCAAAGCCGCGAAAAGCCCCGCCGGTCCCATGCCGACCACAACCACACCCGCCTGTTTCTTGGAAACCGCCGCTTTCTTCATCTCGAAATGATACACAGGCTCCACATAACGGTCGGGCGCGGTATACACCTCCACCAACGCTTCGTAGCAAGGAATTTTGGGACGCGCATCCAACGAAAGACGGCACAGACGCACATGCGAGATAACATTCAAAGGCACCTTCAACGCCTCTGCACAAGCCTTTTCAAGAGCCTTTCCGTGAAGCCCGCTCCCCGCCTGCAGTTTAATCCGAAGGGTTGTCTTCATCTCTATTCGAAGGTTATGACAAGCTGCAACATCCTACTGTTGAGACGGTTTATGCGGTCGGTATAGATAGTGTTGTCGCGCATGAGCAAATCGAGAAAACCGAAATAGGCCTTGAGTTCCACCGCAATCTTGTTGTTGTAGGGCAAGAAGAAATCCCAGCCCACACCGGCCGTCACACCGAAATCGTGACGGTTGAGCTTGAGGGGAACTTCCTCCTGTTCGCCGCCTTTTTTCTTGGATTTATGGCTCGCCATATCGAGCACATATTGAACGCCCGCCGTAACGTAAGGACGATGATCGACCATACGCGCCGCCTTCCATTTCACTTCCAACGGCACAAAGACCATGATGCTCTCCACGGTCTTCTTCTCGGTAAAAATCCTGTCGGCCTCGGAAATCTTATATTCGATGTTGCGCGACCC
Source organism: uncultured Bacteroidales bacterium (assembly GCA_947177845.1). GTDB lineage: Bacteria > Bacteroidota > Bacteroidia > Bacteroidales > P3 > Pullibacteroides. Next base: position 2,907 of record CAMWVZ010000117.1, read on the forward strand.
CATGCTGAACGTAGGTATGCAACGCAAGTTGAACCATTTGCCCATACGCAGGTCGGTCACCACGCCCACCGAGAAACCGGGACTGAAACCATGACGGATGCCGAGGAGAGAATCGCCCTCAAAGCCTAAATTCTTGTCGCTCTTAATGGCAAAATCCATGAAATTGATGCCGAGACTGAAGCCGAAATGGAACATACGGCTGTCGTAAAGAGGCGTGTTGGGAACTTTGGAACCCGAAAAGCCCAGAGCGTACACGCCCGACCGCCCCGCAAGCGCAAGGCAGATGCAAACAAGCGATATTTTAAGGAAAGTGTGTCTTTTCATAAAACGTACCGCCCTTGCGGACGGAAAGCTCACCCCATAGGCTACTCTCTGATTACACGAAACATGCCGTTTTCCTCGAGCTTGATGATGCGCGAGGGACGCACATCGCCGAAGGATTGTTCGTTCACAATGGCGATATGATCGACACCGGCCAAAATCGGCTCGGCGATGTCGGCCAATTTGAGCGGTGCGGGAAATCCCGAGATATTGGCCGAAGTCGATACGATAGGCTTGCCGAATTTCGCAATCACCTCCGAACAGAACTTGCCCTGCACAATGCGGATAGCCACGCTTCCGTCCGCTCCCGGCACGTTGTCGGCCAGGCCGCGGCCCTGAGGATAGATAATTGTGAGAGGCGTATCGCTCATCGCTTCCAAGAGGTCGTAGGCCACGGGAGGCACCTCCTCCACATAGGCTTTCATCATCTCCACCGAATCGGCCAAAATGATGAAACTCTTGTCCTCCTCGCGGTTCTTGAGGCGGTAGATGCGCGACACCGCTTCCCTGCACGTGGCATCGCAACCCAGCCCCCAAATGGTGTCGGTGGGATAGAGCAATGTTTCGCCTTTCTGCAACGCTTTCACGCAGTTGCGTATCTCCAAATTCCTCAATCTGCTAACTTGCGGCATCTTTGCATTATTTCGGGTCCTTCAAACCTGCAAATTTCGTCATTTTTGCCCAAACAACCAA
>CAMWVZ010000118.1 GCA_947177845.1 uncultured Bacteroidales bacterium
ACGTGCAAAACACGCGGGATGCGAAGCACTTTTCAGCACGGAGCACGACCATTTGCCCCTGTTCATAAATTTTAAACAATTATTTCATAACGTATTATAACCTTGCCACTTCGTTAAAATCGATTTTCTACGATATAGGAAATATGAGAGAGTTGTTTCCGATAAGGATGAAGCTTACACCGGCGGAGAAGGAGGCTATATATGCACTGCCTTTGTCGGAGCAATTTCGCATTGCCTATATGCACCCCGAGAGCGGTTTTGCCGTGTATCAGCATCTGTTGGTGGATACGCAGGCTCCCGACTATGCTCAGATACTCGCGGTGGCGAAGGCTTACACCGTCGAGACGAATTGCTGGATTAATCCCGAAATCATGCCACAGGCCGTTGCGGCACGTCAAAAGCTCTATCCCGGCATCACCGACAACAGTAATCCCGATTTGAAGACCGATAAGTACGGCTACATGGATGTCAAGTCACCTCAAAACAAGAAAAAGATTGTAAAAAATGCCAATATCGCCTGCAAACAAGGGGCAATAGCCGTTCTTACGGATTTAATGTTGAATGAAGATATGAAACACAAAATGATACTTCAACTTACCGACAAGATTTTTTCCGAACAGAACAGAAATCATTTTGGCGAACCTAATTACACGCAAGACCAAATCCATTGGTTTGTGAAAGGCAGGCTTCTAAAATACAACAGGTCGAAGAAGTAATCCTTCTCCGACCTGAGGATACAACGAACTTTCGATTCGAGGTTCCGCAAGATCGCATCCTGCTTTCAACGGTTTTACTATCTCTCCGTGACACAAAAGTAGGAAAGATTTTCTTCACCTCCAACTTTTTAACAATTTTTAACATTTGCGTCAAAAATAACTACCTTCGCGGCGGAAAGAAAAGCCCTGCGGGGTCTGCCTATGATTAAAGCTATCGGAGAATATTTCCTGCTCTTGCAAAGGGTGTTTCAGTCGCCCGGCAACCGCAAACTGTTCTGGAAGCAGGTGCTCGACGAAATCTATCATCTGGGCATGGATTCCATTCCCTTGGTTTCCCTCGTCTCCGTTTTCGTAGGCGCGGCCATTACCATACAGTTGCAAATCAACATGGATTCACCCTGGATTCCTCTCTATTCGGTGGGCTTCGCCGCCCGCAAAGCCATTGTGCTCGAACTCGCCCCCACCATCATAGGCCTCGTGCTGGCCGGTAAAATCGGCTCCCACATCGCCTCCCAACTCGGCACCATGCGCGTGACCGAACAGATAGACGCCATCGAGGTGATGGGGATGAACTCGGCCAGCTACCTCATCCTCCCAAAAATCATCGCCTGTATGCTGTTCAACCCCATCCTCATCATGCTCAGCATCATCACAGCCCTGGCCGGCGGCTGGGCGGCGGGCGTGGGCATCATGCACATGTCCTCCTTCCAATTCATCTACGGACTGCAATCGTTCCCCCACAATTTCGATTTGGTATACGCCATTGCCAAAACCCTCGTCTTCGCCTTCTTCATCAGCAGCATCTCGTCTTTCTACGGCTATACGGTGAAAGGCGGCGCCCTGGAGGTGGGCAAGGCCAGCACCAAAGCCGTGGTGAACAGCAGCATCGCCATTATCCTCTCGAATTTGGTAATGACGCAACTCCTTATGTAAAAGAACGCGCCATGATAGAAATCAGACATCTTTCCAAGGAACTGGGCGGGCGCGAAGTCTTGCACGACATCAACCTCAAGCTCGAACCGGGCCTCTGCAATTTGGTAATCGGACAAAGCGGCTCCGGCAAGACCGTGTTGATGAAGACTATGGTGGGGCTGTATGAAGCCGATGCGGGCGAGGTGCTTTTCGACGGCCGCAGCTTCAAGCGCGACAAGAACCACGAGCAGCTTACCGAAATCCGCCGCGAAATCGGCATGGTCTTTCAGGGAGGCGCGCTCTTCGATTCGCTTCCTGTTTTGGAGAACGTGATGTTTCCCTTGGATATGTTCAGCACCCTTTCGCGCCGCGCCAAGGTGAGCCGGGCGCAGGAGTGTCTGGCGCGGGTGGACTTGAAGGGCGCGGACAAGCTCAGCACCTCCGAATTGAGCGGCGGAATGCGCAAGCGGGTGGCCATTGCACGGGCCATCGCCATGCAACCGCGCTATCTGTTCTGCGACGAACCCAATTCGGGCCTCGATCCCCGCACCTCCGAACTCATCGACGCCCTCATTTCCGAAATCACGCGCGAGGCAGGCATCACCACCGTCATCAACACCCACGACATGAACTCGGTGCTGAAAATCGGCGACACGGTGAACTTCATCTACGAAGGTAAACTGTGGTGGCAGGGCAACGGAAAGAATATCCTCGACAGCGACAACGCCGAAATCATCCACTTCATGGAAGCCTCCGAACTCACCAAACGGCTTCTGCACAACCACCGTAACAAACACGAAGCATGAATTTCCTAGACCTTATCATTCTCATCCCCCTGCTGTGGTGCGGATTCAAGGGAGCCAAGAACGGGCTCGTGATGGAATTGGTGTCTCTGCTGGCTTTGGTGGCGGGGATGTATATGTCGTTCAAATTCTCCTATTTAGTGGGAGAATGGTTCTCGATAGACGGCAGACACGCCCAGACAATCTGTTTTGTGCTGATGTTCATAGGCGTTTCCATAGGCGTTTACTTCCTTGGAAAAGTGATAGGAAATTGGGCCAACCGGTCTTCCTTGGGCCTGTTCAACCGCATCGGCGGCCTGCTGCTGAGCTTCTGCAAGGTGCTGGCCATATTCAGCATCCTGATTTACTTTTGGAACAAGATAGACCCCAAGGAAGAAATCCTCACCTCTTCCGTACGCGATTCCTCGCTCTCTTTCCGTTATGTGGAGAAAGCCACCTACCGTTTCTGGCCTATCGTGCGCGGAACCGTGCAGACCGGTGTGGACTGCTTCAAGGGTTTCACCGAAGAATAAAGCAAATCTACTTCTGTTTCCGCTTCTTGCTGTCGTTGTAGAGTTTCATGCAGATAATGATGATGCTGCAGCAGCCCGTAATCATATTGGTGGCTGCAAGCGGCCAATTCTGCAACAGCAACCCGTTCACCACAAAGAATATGGAGCCGAGCCCCATGAAGCACCACGCCGTGAGCGACAGGTCGTCGGTCTTGCGCGTGCGCATGGTGTGCAAAGCCTGCGGCATATAGCCAAAAATCATGCAAATGGTAGCTCCCCAGCCAAAAATAGCCGACCAAATTTCTGTTGTCATAATCCTAAATCTTTTTTAAAGTTTTCCACCCGTTTCTTAACTTCCGCTTCCTGTTCCTGCAACGTCTTGCCTTGTTGCCAAGCGGCCTTGACGCCGAAATAGAACTTTATCTTGGGCTCGGTGCCCGAGGGCCGCACGGTGATTTTGCTTCCCTCTTCGGTAAAGAACTGCAACACATCGCTGCCCGGCAGATTGCCGTAGCCGTTCTTGTAGTCGCGCACCTCCACCACCTTTTCGCCGCCGATGCGCTGCGGGGGCGTGGTGCGGAAGCCCTCCATCATCGCCTTTATCTGCGCGGCTCCGTCCATGCCTTTCTTCGTCACCGATACCAACGACTCGTTGTAGAAACCGTATTCGGAATAAAGCCGGCTCAGGATGTCGATGAAACTTTCGTGCCGGCAAGCCGCATCGGCGGCCATTTCGGCAATCAGGCAACAGGCAATCACCGCGTCCTTGTCGCGCACGAAATCGCCCGCCAAGTAGCCGTAGCTTTCCTCCCCACCTCCGATAAACGTCTTTTTGCCTTCGAGCGACCCGATGATTTCGGCAATGTATTTGAAACCCGTCAGCACATCGAAACACTCCACGCCGTTCTTTTCGGCCATGGCCTTGATGAGTTCGGTGGTGACGATGGTCTTTACCACATATTCCTTGCCCG
>CAMWVZ010000119.1 GCA_947177845.1 uncultured Bacteroidales bacterium
CCTGCTCGGCCTTATCCTCATCGGGACAGGTCTGTCGCAGATTATCGCCTTGGCGGGCGCCCGTAGACAGAATGTGAAAGTGAGGTTTTGGGAATATCTTTTCGGCGTGTTGTGGATAGGCTGCGGTGTGGTGATTTGCTTCAATCCGTTCGCCACCACCGCCGCCATCTTCATCTTTTTCGGTATCGGATGTATCTTCTACGCGGTGAGCGACCTGATTCTGCTGCTCCACCTGCGCCGGCAAATCGCAAAGGCCGGCGGCGACACGCGGGATGTAGCGTTCGAAGAGGTAAAATAGCACACGGAACGGGTACGGGCTATGCCATAGCCAACAGTGCCAGCAGGCCCGCGCCCGTCTTCAGACAGGCTTCGTCCACCCTAAGCCGCCCCGTATGGAGGTTGGCGGGTTCGTCCACGCCCTCGGGCTTCACGCCCAACCGGAACATACAGCCCGGCACCTGTTGCGTATAGAAGGCGAAATCGTCGGCGGTCATGCGCAGAGGCACTTCCTCCACACGGGCCGCCCCCACGAACCTTTCGGCCGTTTCCTTGAGTTTTTGCGTGATTTTCGGGTTGTTGCATACGGAGGGATAGCCGTGCGCGATACGTACCTCGCATTCGGCACCGCAGGCTTTCGCCGTTTCCACGGCGCAACGCGTTATCGCTTCGTGCGCCTTTTCCCTCCAAGCTTCGTCGAAGGTGCGGAAAGTGCCGTCTATATTCACTTCGGCGGGAATCACATTGGTCTGTCCCTCGCCTATGATGCGTCCGAACGAAAGCACGGTGGGCATGAAAGGCGAGGCCTGCCGGCTCACGATTTGCTGCAAGGCGGTGAGGACATAGGCCGAAGCCACCACCGGGTCTATATTTCTTTCGGGCGCGGCGCCATGCCCCGCCTTTCCCTTCACTTTCAAATACACTTCATCGGTCGAAGCCATGTACTTCCCGCTTCGGTAGCCTATCTTGCCGCATTCCAGCTCGGGCAGGATGTGCAGCGCGTATATCGCCTGCGGCACAGGGTCGCGCAGCACCCCCTGCTCCAACATCACCGGCGCCCCGCCCTTGTAATCTTCTTCCGAGGGCTGAAAAATCAGTTTCACCCTACCCTCGAAATCGCCCTCCATGCGCTTCAGGATTTTAGCCGCGCCCAACAGACAGGCCATATGCACATCGTGCCCGCAGGCGTGCATCACACCTTTGTTCTGCGAAGCGAATTCCAAACCCGTCTCCTCCTCTATCGGCAGCGCGTCCATTTCGGCACGCAAGGCGATACAACGGCTCTCGGGATTCCGCCCCTCTATCGTTCCCACCACCCCGTTTCCCGAATAGCCGCTTCGGTAGGCAACGCCCCATTCCTCCAGCTTCGTCTCGATGAAACGGCGCGTGGAAACCTCCTGTGCCGAAAGTTCGGGATTGCGGTGCAGGTGACGGCGGATTTCGATGATTTCCGACTCGAATTCCTTAGCCAAAGCCTCGACTTTTTCTTGTATCGTCATAGCGTTTGCAGATTGACATATTTGGCGTAACTACGGCCTTTTTCCATAAGTTGCGAATGGGTGCCCTGCTCGATGATCTTTCCGTCTTCGAACACCACGATGCAATCGGCGTTGCGTATCGTGCTGATACGGTGTGCTATCACCACCGAGGTACGCCCCTGCATCAGTTTCTCCAAAGCCTGCTGCACCTTGATTTCCGACTCGGTGTCCAAGGCCGAGGTGGCCTCGTCGAGCACCAGTATCGGGGCGTTCTTGAGAATGGCGCGGGCGATGACGATTCTCTGCCGCTGACCGCCCGAAAGATTCATGCCGTTGTCGCCCAGCACCGTGTCGTAGCCTTGCGGCAACTGCATGATAAAATCGTGTGCGAAAGCCTGTTTGGCGGCCTTCTCTATCTGCTCCCGACTCACGTTCCCAAGCCCGAAGGCGATGTTGGCGGCCACCGTGTCGCGCCATACAAAAGGAAACTGACTCACCGTACCCACCAATTCCCGCAAATCGTCACGCCTAATCTGTCGGATATCCACCCCGTCCATGGTCACCCGCCCCGACGACACCTCGTAGAAACGGCTCAACAAATCGGCCGTGGTGGTCTTGCCCGCGCCCGAAGCGCCCACAAACGCATAGGTCTTGCCTTTCTCAAGCGCCAAATTCACATGGTCCACCACATCCTTGTCGCTGCCTTCGTAGTGGAAGCTCACGTCTTCGTAGCGGATTTCCTTTTCAAATGTGTGTTTGTGAAGACGGTCCGCCTCCTCGGGCCCTTCGCCGGAAGGTTCGCGCAACACCGCATAGATACGCTCCAAGGCGGCCCGTCCTTTCTGAATATCGTAGAAAGCCGCCACCGCATGTTTGGCAGGCGAAATCGTCTTGATGAGCAGCAGCACGAAAAGCACGAACATATCGGCGTTCAAGCCCCCTCCCATTACCTTTATGCCGCCGAAAAGCATCACGCCCAAAGCCACGAGAATCAACATCATCTCGGTGAGCGGACCGGCCAAATCCCTACGGCGCAACACCCCGTTGAGCGCCTTGACATAGCGCACATTCTGTTCGGCAAAACTCTTCTCGGAAAGCGCTATCAGATTGAATGATTTAATGATGCGAAGACCATTGATGGATTCCTCCACCCGCGACACCATTTCGCCCAGCATTTCCTGCACACGCTTGGATTTTTTCTTCAGGCTCGCCCCCACCTTTCCCGCCACATACATCATCGGCGGAAAAACGGCCAGCACCACCAGCGACAACTGCCAGTTTATCATAAACAGCCCCGCCACGAACACAATCACGAACAAAGGTTCCATCACCGCCCCCTGCAAGGAACGCGCCACCCCGTATTCCACCTCGCCGACATCGCTGTTGATGCGCGAAAGCAAATCGCCTTTGCGTTTCTCGGAAAAATAGCCCAAGGGCAAGGTCATCATGTGCGAATAGAAAGAGGTGCGCATATCGCGCAGGAGGGCGCTTCGCAGATTGCAGAGGAAGAACAGGGAAAGGTAGCGGAAGACATTTGTGATGCACGTAACGGCCACAAAGGCAAGGGAAAGGACTGCCAACGCCCCCATGGTGCTGTGCCGTTGCTGATACTGCCCCACATAATAGTAGGCGTTCTGCAACACACTGTCCACATTGAGCGAAAATTCCGGAGGGGTTTCCACGGGAGGCACCATGCCGAAAAGCACGGAGACAAAGGGCACGATCATGGTGATGGAGAGCGCGGAGGTGAGCACATAAAGCACGTTGAACACGATATTCAACGCGATGTTCCCCCTGTATCGGAGCAGGCTCTTAAAAAACTTCTTCAAATCGTCCATACAGCAAAAATAGCAGGAATTTTCCGAATTTCCCCGCTTTGTGTAAATTCGCCCTATGCCCGCAGCCTTTTCAAAGAAAACACCGCTCCGCGTATACCGCAATCTGGAACAAGCGCTCGGCCCCTACATCATCCGGGCGGCCTTGCCGGGTGTGCTCCGTATGTTGCATACCCACCCGGTGCACGTGGCGTTCTCCGACCGCAAGGGACGGGCGCTGGGCTATTACATACAGCCGCGCGAGCCTTCGGGTCGACACGCTTCGGGCTTCAGCGGCATGCACACCATTTCCTTGCAGATAGCCCTCAATCCTTACGCGCTTCTCTTCGTCTTCCTGCACGAATGGGCGCATCTGACCACGCAACTGCAATACGGCGACAGCGTGAGCGCGCACGGCAAGGAGTGGAAGGCCAATTTCAGAACGATATTCAAGCCCTTTCATTCGCCCGACATCTTTCCTCCCGATATTCTGGAAGTTATCGACAACTATTTCGTCAAGACCTCGCGCTATTTCGAAACCGAGCTCAACGA
>CAMWVZ010000120.1 GCA_947177845.1 uncultured Bacteroidales bacterium
TCATCATCGACAAATTTGCCGGCGCCACCAACCTTATCGACGAACTCACCATTGTGAAGGAAAGGGTTGACGCGCCCGAAACGACTCAAGAATAATTTTACGACCCACCCCTACAATCACAAAGACATGGACCCACAGACCCATACAGAAGAAGAAAAAGTGAATCTGAACCAATTGGAACAGATTGCCGCCCAGCAGCGGGAAGAAGCCGAAGAAGCGGCCGAAGAGAAAGCCAGCGGGGAATCGCATCCGGATGCGCAGAGCGAACCGAAAGCCGAGGCGCCGAAAGAGTTGAGCGAAGCCGAAATCGGCGAGCTTTCGGCCTTGGAGCGCAAGGAGTTGGTGGAGCGCTTGGAAAGGCTTTTCGCGGAGGGGCAGTTGGAGGATTCCAAGAATATGGTGGCTTTGTTGCGCATCAAGTATAAGGAAAAGACAGGGGTGGAGCGCAAGCAGGCTTTGGACAAATTTGTGGAAGAGGGAGGCGACAAGGCCGACTTCAAGTTCGAGGACGAACTTGAACAACGCTTCGACACGGTGGGGCGTAAAATCCGCGAATACCACAAGAAGAAACGCGAGGATCTGGAACGCCTTATGGCGGAGAACCTCAAGAAAAAGCAGGCTTTGTTGGACGAATTGAAAGGATTGATTGAGGAGGATAAACCGCTCAAGCAGACCTACGATGCGTTTAACCGTCTCACCGAGACGTGGAAGGAAATCAAGCCTATCGCGCGTGCCGAATCGAACAACCTGTGGCAGAGCTACCACTTCCTTGTGGAGAAATTCTTTGAGAAGGTGCGCATAAACAACGAGTTGCGCGACCTCGACTACAAGAAGAACTTGGAAGCCAAGTTGCAGTTGTGCGAGGAGGCCGAGAGTCTGATGCTGGAGGAGTCTATTGCCAAGGTTTCGCGCAGTCTGCACGCCTTGCACGACCGTTGGAAGGAAATAGGGCCCGTGGTGGCGGAGAAGAAGGACGAGATTTGGGAAAGGTTCAAGGCCGCATCGGATGCCATTCTGCAAAAGCGGAAGGAGTATTACGACAAGATGCAGGCGGAAATGGAGAAGAACCTTTTGGCGAAAAAGGCGCTTTGCGAAAAGGCGGAGGCTTTGCTTGCCGAGAGCGAACGCGGTGCCAGGCAGTGGAACGAGGCTTCGACGCAGGTGGACGAGTTGATGAAGCTCTGGAAGAGCATAGGCCGCGCGCCCCAAAGCGAGAACGATGCCATTTGGGAAAGATTCCGCGGCAGCCTGAATGCGTTTTTTGAGGCGAAGAATGAATTTTTCGACAAGAAGCGCGACGAGCAGAACAATAACTACAACCTCAAGGTGGACTTGTGCGTCAAGGCCGAGAATATCGCCGAGCAGCGGACCGATTTCAAGGCGGCCACGGCCGACATACTTAAATTGCAGCAGCAGTGGAAGGAAGTGGGACCGGTGCCGCATCGTCTTTCCGACAAGATTTGGAAACGTTTCCGCACGGCCTGCGACGCGTTCTTCCAGCGCAAGGCCGAGTATTTCGAGGGAATGCGCAGCAGTCAGGACGCCAACAAGACCGCCAAGGAAGCCTTGATAGAGGAAGCGAAGAAGATTGTGGTGGAGGGCAAGGATGCGTTGATGACGGCGGTGAAGGACTTGCAGCGCCGTTGGACGGAGATAGGCCACGTGCCCATGAAGGACAAGGAGCGTCTGTATGCCGATTTCCGTGCGGCAATCGACGAGAAGTTCAAGGCTTTGGGCGAGAAGGTGCCGAGCCGTGCCGTGCGCGATTTCGCAGGCATAGAAACCGCCGAGGACGCGGCCAAGATGAGCGGGCGCGAGGTGTCGGATTTGCGCAACCGGATTCAGAAAATCAACAGCGACATCACGCTTTGGGAAAACAATATGGGTTTTATCTCGAAGTCGAAGAGTTCGGAGGTGTTGCGGCGTGAATTCGAGAAGAAAATCGAACATGCGCGTCAGGATTTGGCTTTGCTGGAAGCCAAGTTGAAATTGGTGAATCAGGGCAAGCAATGAGAATAGATATCATCAGCCTTTTTCCCGAGATGTTCGCGGGATTTCTGGAGTCTTCCATACCCCTGCGCGCCCGGAAAAAAGGCTTTCTTGATTTGCAGTTGCACAATCTGCGCGATTACAGCACCAACCGCTACAAGTCGGTGGACGACTATCCCTACGGGGGCGGAGCGGGCATGGTGATTGGCATCGAGCCTGTGGACCGGTGCATTTCGTCGCTGAAAGCCGAGCGCGATTACGATGAGGTCATCTTCACCTCACCCGACGCACCGGTTCTCGACCAACCCACGGCCAACACGCTTTCTCTTTGCCAAAACATCATCATTCTTTGCGGACACTATAAAGGCGTGGACGAGAGAATTCGCGAACACCTTATCACGCGCGAAATTTCGATAGGCGATTACGTGCTTTCGGGCGGCGAACTGGCGGCGGCGGTGATAACCGACGCCGTGGTGCGGCTGATTCCGGGGGTGTTGAACGATGAGACTTCGGCTTTGAGCGACTCGTTTCAGAACGGTCTGCTTTCGCCTCCCGTCTATACACGCCCGCCCGAATACAAAGGTTGGAAAGTGCCCGAAGTGCTGTTGGGCGGCAACGACCGACTGAAAGAAAAATGGCGCTACGAACAGGCGCTGGCGCGTACACGCGAACGCCGCCCCTCTTTGTTGGGCGATAACGACTAAACCCGTATTTTCTCCCGGTTCATCGCCCGGTTCAGATCTTTTTCCTTGATGGATTCGCGCTTGTCGTAGAGTTTCTTGCCGCGCGCGAGCGCAATTTCCAATTTGGCGCGCCCGTTTTCGTCTATGAACAGGCGCACGGGAATAATCGTAAATCCCTTCTCCTTCACCTTGCTCTGCAATTTGTGAAGTTCGCGCTTGTTGAGAAGCAGTTTGCGCTCGCGGCGGGCCAAATGATTATAGGCCGAACCGTGACTGTATTCGGCTATATGCATATTGCGGACGAAGAGTTCCTTTCCGTTCAGTCCGCCGAAAGCGCAGAATGCCTCGTTGATGCTTGCCTTGCTTTCGCGCAACGACTTGATTTCGGTGCCGAAAAGCACAATGCCCGCCGTATAGCGGTCAACCAGGAAAAATTGGAATTCCGCTTTCTTGTTCTTGATGACGATGTCCGACTTAAGACGGGGCATAAGGCTTGTGTGTTGAAAGTGAGATTATTCGGAAAATCCAGCGATAATCCGCTTGGCCTGTTCCAGCTTCTTCTGCAACAGCGCGTCGTCTGTCGCCTCCATAATCAGGCGCAGGTAGGGTTCGGTGTTCGAAGGACGGATGTTGAACCACCAATCCTTGAATTCGATGCGGTAGCCGTCGAAGTCGTAGAAAGCCGTGGGTTTCTCTTCGGCGCAGAAGAATTCCCGTACCGCTTCCATGGCTTCCTGCTTGCGGTCTAACTTAAAGTTCACTTCGCCCGAATTGGCAAAGGTGGCAATCGAATCAATCACCTCCGACACCTTCTTGCCCTCTTTCTTATAGCGGCCGAAAATGCCTAAAAGAAGGCTGCACGCCATGAGGCCCGAATCGGAATAATTGAAGTCGCGGAAATAGTAGTGTCCCGCCAGCTCGCCGCCGTAGATGCCGTCGATTTCGCGAAGCTTGAGCGCGGCGTAGGCACGCCCCACCCGCCACATGTCCATTTCGGAGCCGTATTTCTCCACATAGACACGCACGGCCTTCGAGGTGCGGATATCTTGCAATACCTTTCCTTTCAATCCTTTTTCTTTGAGGAAATAATCTCCCAGCACGGCAATCATCAGGTCGGGGGAAATGAAGCGCGA
>CAMWVZ010000121.1 GCA_947177845.1 uncultured Bacteroidales bacterium
ACTTCCCGTAGTGGAGATAGAAAGAAGTGATGGTTTCTATTCCGCGATAGAAATTCTCGAGCAGGTAGCTTTCGTTGGGCGAGTGAATGGCATCGGCTTCGAGGCCGAAACCCATTAGAAGCGATTTGATTCCCAATACTTTTTCAAAAACAGCGATGATAGGGATGCTGCCGCCGCTGCGGGTGGGTATGGGCTTCTTGCCGTATACCTCCATATAGGCTTCTTCGGCCGCCCGATAGGCTTCCGACTTCAGGTCCGCGCCATAGGCCGAACCGCCGTGCAGTTTCTTCACCTCTATCTTGACGCTCTTGGGAGCGCGCGCCACGAGGAAGTCGCGGATTTGGTCGGCCACCTTCTCCCAATTCTGATTGGGCACCAGACGCATACTGATTTTGGCGTGCGCCGTGGAGGGAAGCACCGTCTTGGCACCTTCGCCCGTATAGCCGCTCCACATACCGTTTACATCGAGCGAAGGACGGATGCCGGTGCGTTCGAGCGTGGTGAATCCTTTTTCACCGCTCACCTCCTCTATATCCAAGGCTTTCTTGTATTCCTGTTCGTTGAAAGGCGCCTTGGCCATGGCCGCACGTTCATCTGCCGAAATCTCCACCACATCGTCGTAGAAACCGGGAATGGCGATATGTCCGTTTTCGTCCATCAAATCGGCTATCAACTTGGCCAGCACATTGGCGGGATTGGCCACCGCACCGCCGAAAATGCCCGAATGCAGGTCTTTGTTGGGCCCCGTCACGCTCACTTCCACATAGCTCAAACCGCGCAGACCCACGGTAATGGAGGGAATGTCGGGCGCAATCATCGAAGTATCGGACACCAAAATCACATCGGCTTTCAACATGGCCTTGTTGTCGGCGCACCATTTTTCGAGCGAGGGGGAACCGATTTCCTCCTCTCCCTCGAGCATGAACTTGACGTTGCAGGGCAGGAGATTTTCGCGCACAAGATATTCAAACGCCTTGACATGCATGAACGACTGTCCTTTGTCGTCGTTGGCACCGCGCGCGTAGAGCCTGTCGCCTATAATCTGCGGTTCGAAAGGCTGCGTCTTCCAAAGTTCGAGAGGGTCTACGGGCATCACGTCGTAGTGACCGTACACCAAGACGGTTTTTTTGGCGGGGTCGATGATTTTCTCGGCGTAGACCACGGGGTTGCCTTCGGTGGGCATCACCTGCGCACGGTCGGCGCCGGCCTTCAGAATTTGGTCGCGCAGATACTCGGCGGCCTTCACCATATCTTGCTTATGGCTCGATTCGGAGCTGATGGAGGGAATACGGATAAGTCCGAAAAGTTCCTCGAGAAACCTCTGTCTATTCGTTTGGATGTACTCGGCTATTTTCATATTAATATAAAGTTTTGGATGTTCTTTACAAATTCTGATGTTCTTTGCGAAGCAGGTCGTTGACGGTCTTGACAGGCGTGAAGACGCTTTGCGGCACTTCCACGAACAAGGTGATCCACCGCGCCATGGCTCCATTCCACAAACCGGGAAGCTCCATAGCCTTGATGTCGGTTCCCTTGACCGATTTCTGCGAGATGAAAGCCGTCTGCGGGTCTACGAACCGCCTTAAATCGTATTTCTCGTGCTTGTGGTTATAAAGACTGCAAACCAAGTCCACGGGATTGAAGAAACGCGAGGTTTCGAAAATCCGCTTTTGGTCGGCGGCGGCCCGGTCCACCTGCGACGATTCCACTATCTGCCGCGAAGGAGCCTTGTCTCCCTCGGAAAGCACCCAGAACGGGCCGCCGCCGGGTTCTCCCGTATTGCGCACCACGCCGCACACGCGCATGGGGCGGTCCAAGACCCCACGGAAATACTCCAACTGCGCCCGCTGCCCCATGGTGTCGAAATCATCGGGCAGCTTCATGCCCAATTTTCCGCATACCAACGCCCGCACTTCCTGCAAAAAGGAAGGATAAACCTGTGTCATGGTCTCCATTTTCTCCAAACACCCGTACACGGCTTCGCGGCACTCCATCAACACCCCCGCCAACAACTCCTTGTAGGCGACGGTATCTTCGCGCAGGGCATCGGTGGTGACATTGTCGATGTTCTTGATGAAAATCACATCGGCATCCATTTCGTTCAGGTTCTCGATAAGCGCACCGTGGCCGCCGGGACGGAACACCATATTGCCCTCCGCATCGGTAAAGATGCGGTTGTCTAAAGTCACCGCCACCGTATCGGTAGAAGATTTCTGCTCGGAATAGAAAATATCGTAACGGATGTTGAATTTCTTTTCGTAGTGCGGAAGGGCGGCCTTCACCGCAGCTTCGAAATCGGCGCGGTGTTCGGGAGAGAGCGTGAAATGCAGGCGACACACGCCTCCGCTCTGCGCATAGAGCGCACCTTCCACCAAATGTTCTTCCAACGCCAGACGGTTGCCGTCGGGATAGGCGTGAAACCTCAACAACGCCTTGGGCTTTTTGCCGTAGCCCAAACCTTTCGGGTTTTCCAACAAGGCGTCCAACACCGCCAAATATTTCTTTTCGGACAGGCATTGTTTCAGCGCAACTCCGCTTATCCTCTTCACCGCCTCATCCAGCTCGTTGTAGAAAGCGTATCGGTGAAGATTGTCGAAAAATTCGCGTACATCGCCCGTCGGCTCTTCCGCCGAGGAAGACGCTTTCAACTTTTCATAAAACGCATAGAGATTCTTGAACATACGCGTGGCCGCACCCGAAGCCGGCACAAATTTCAAAATGCTCTCCGAAGAAGCCTTCTCGCGATAGAGCTTGCGGTATCTCTCCCTCTGTTCCTCCCCGAAAACCAACACGCCGTTGTCTTCCACCGCCGCCTCCGTGAGACGCGCGAAAGGAAATCCCTTTTTGAAATTCTCCAACTGTTCCTGCAACTGCGCTTCCGAAATGCCTTTCTCAGACAGTTGTTCCCGCCACTTCGCATTCAAGTTCTCCATATCTCTTCATTTTTTTGTATTTCAAGAAAACCTTAACGAAAACCTGCGTAAACACGCAGAAAAGCGCCATACAGTAACTGTGCCCCTCCATGTCGTGAACCACCTCCACATACGGCTTTATCATCTTGAGCTTGCTCCGCGAAATACTCCCCTTGCGGATACGGTACAAGGCCATGCACGTGGGTATGCCGCAAGCGTTGAGGCAACTCTTCAAGACCCGGAGAAACAAGGCGTGGTCGTTGTTACGCTCCACATCCTCCGCATAGATCTTGCGATGCAAATCCTGCCGATACATCACCGTGAGACAACCCGGCCAGCAGTGTCTCAGCATCTTTCCATACGTTAAATGTTTCACCACCTTGGCCTGCACGCCCATCAAGCGCCCCTTTTCGTCTATATGCGCATATTGCGTGAAACTGAAATCGCAATCGTGCGCCTGCATGAACGCCAATTGCATCTCGAGTTTCTTCGGCAACCAAACATCATCGCTGTCCAAGAAAGCCAGATACTCACCCTCGGAACGCTCGATAGCCCTGTTCCGACTCACCGCCGCGCCCTTATTCTTTTCGTTCCTTTCAAATTTTATCCGAGGCTCCCGCGCGGCATATTCCTCAATAATCGCCAAGCTTCCATCGGTGGAAGCATCGTCCTGAATCAGCAACTCCCAATTTCCATACGTTTGCGAAAGCACCGAATCTATGGCCGTGCGCAGAAACGGGCCACAATTATAGTTGGGCATGATAATGGAAACCAAAGGCGTACCGTTCATATTATTCCTCTTTTACAGTCTGTCGTCTACCGTTTCACGCGGCAAAACGCCCTTTACATCGTAAACT
>CAMWVZ010000122.1 GCA_947177845.1 uncultured Bacteroidales bacterium
ATTTGATCGGCAAACGCGTTCAAGGTGGTGCTTCCCTCGTCGCCTTTAAAACGGCTCCACAACGAAATGGTATTTTCTTCCACCTCTTTCTGTCCCACGATAATCAGATAGGGAATGCGCTCGTTGCGCGCGTCGCGGATTTTACGCCCGATTTTCTCGGCACGGTGATCCACTTCCGTCAGAACGCCCCGTTTCTTGAGGTCGGCGGCCACCGAATCGGCATAGTCGAAGAACTTTTCCGAGATAGGCAGCACGCGCACCTGTTCGGGACACAGCCACGTAGGCAGTTTGCCGGCATATTTCTCCACCAGCCAAGCCAAGGTGCGTTCATAGCAACCGATACTGGTGCGGTGAATGATATACGGACGCACACTCTCGCCGTTCTGGTCGATATAGGTCATATCGTACTGATAGGCCAGCAAAGCGTCCCACTGCACGGTAATCATCGTATCTTCCTTACCGTACACGTTCTTGGCGTTGATGTCCACTTTGGGGCCGTAGAAAGCCGCCTCGCCGTCGTCTTCCACAAAAGGAATGTCGAGCGAGACGAGGATTTCGCGGATGCTGTCCTGCGTCTTTTCCCACACTTCGGGTTCCCCGATATATTTCGTCCGGTTGTTCGGGTCCCATTTGGAAAGGTGATAGGTGACATCTTCCTGCAGGCCGAGCGTGGTGAGGATGTATTTGGCCAAGGCGAGACAACCCTTGAACTCCTCCACCATTTGGTCGGGACGCACAATGAGGTGTCCCTCCGCAATGGTGAACTGACGCACGCGGGTAAGCCCGTGCATCTCTCCCGAATCCTCGTTGCGGAACAGCGTCGACGTTTCGCTGTAACGGCAGGGCAGATCGCGGTAGGACTTCGGCGTGGCCTTATACACATAGTATTGGAAAGGACACGTCATGGGCCGCAGGGCGAACACATCGGCGTCTTTCTCGGGATTGCCTATCACGAACATACCGTCGCGGTAGTGGTCCCAATGCCCCGAAATCTTGTAGAGGTCGCTCTTGGCGAAAAGCGGCGTCTTGGTGCGGGTGTAGCCCCATTGGTTGTCTTCGAGGTCTTCCACCCAACGTTGCAGCGTCTGAATGATTTTCGCGCCCTTGGGCATCAGCAGCGGAAGCCCCTGCCCTATCACGTCCACCGTGGTGAACAATTCCATTTCGCGGCCGAGCTTGTTGTGGTCGCGGTTCTTGATGTCTTCCAAGTGTTGCAGGTAGGCGTCCAAATCCTCTTTGGTGAAGAACGCCGTGCCGTGGATACGCGAAAGGCTGTGGTTGTTCTTGTCGCCCCGCCAGTAGGTGTTCGAGGAGGCAAGCAGTTTGAAAGCCTTTATCTGATTGACATACAAGAGGTGCGGACCCGTGCAGAGGTCGGTGAAATCGTCTTGGGTATAGAGCGTGATACGTTCCCCTTCGGGTATGGCGTCCAGCAATTCCACCTTGTAGGTCTCGCCCATTTCCTGCATCATTTTCCGCGCTTCGTCTCGCGAAACTTCGGTGCGCGTGATGCGGGGATTCTTCTTGATGATGGATTTCATCTCCTTCTCGATTTGCTCGAGTTGTTCCTTGTCGAAAGGAGGACATTCGAAATCGTAGAAGAAGCCTTCGTCGGTGGCGGGGCCGATAGTCACCTTGGCCTGCGGATAAAGATGCTTCACCGCTTCGGCCATGATATGGGCGCAGGTATGACGGAGAATCTTAAGGGCTTCGGGGGTTCCTATCCTTACAAGTTCAAAAGCGGTGTCTTCCGTGACAATCGTTCGCAAATCCACAATCTTGCCGTCTTTCTTCGCGGCACAGAATTCCTTGAGCAAATCTTTGTTGACGGCTATCAGGCCGTCCACAATGGAACACGGGGAGGGCTGCTGCGCCTTTCCGTATTCACCAAAATCCAACGTAATCATAACTCCTTTATTTTTATCGTAACTCCCGTTATTCCGCTATCGCGGCCACGCCGGGAAGCGTTTTTCCTTCGAGGTATTCGAGCATGGCGCCGCCGCCGGTGGAAACGTAGGAAAGCGACTTGGCCAAGCCCAACTTATTGGCTGCGGCCACCGAGTCGCCGCCGCCCACCGCCGTATAGCCTCCGCGTTCGGTCACCTGCCCGATGCAACGGCCTATCTGCAAGGTGCCTTCGCTGAAGTTCGCCATTTCGAACACACCGAGAGGACCGTTCCAAAGCACACTTTTCGAAGCGTTTATCACCTCGCTGAATTCCTTAATCGTGTCGGGGCCGATGTCCATGCCCATCCAGCCCGAAGAAATGGCGTGCGTGGGCATCACCTTACGGTTGGCATCGTTGTCGAACTTGTCGGCGCAAAGCGTATCGGAAGGCAGGTATAACTTCACGTTCTTACGCTTGAAATCCTCCACAATCTCGCAGGCCGTGGCTAATTTGTCGTCTTCCACGAGCGAGTCGCCGATACTGCCGCCCATAGCCTTGATGAATGTATAGGCCATGCCACCGCCGATAATCAGCGAATCCACCTTGTCGGCCAAATTCTTCAGCACGTCTATCTTGCTCGACACCTTCGCCCCGCCGATTACGGCCGTGAAAGGATGTTCGGCTCCGTGCAGAAGTTTTTCGAGATTGGTGATTTCGTTCGCCATGAGATAGCCGAAATACTTGTCTTTCGGGAAAAACTTGGCGATGACGGCCGTGGAGGAATGCGCGCGGTGCGCGGCTCCGAAAGCGTCGTTCACATAGGCGTCGCCCAACTTGGCCAGATAGGAGGCAAAGGCTTCGTCTCCCTTGGTCTCTCCCTTTATGAAACGCAGGTTCTCGAGCAACAGCACTTCGCCGGGGCGGAGTTCCTGCGCGGCCTTCACGGTTGCTTCGGTGAAAGCGTCCTGCTGAAAATGAACCGGACAGGAAAGCGTCTTTTTCAGGTAGTCGGCCACCGGGGCGAGGCTGAATTCTTCTTCGAAGCCCGTGCCGGCGGGACGTCCGAGGTGCGACATCAGAATCACCGCCGCTCCGTCTTTCAACAATTTGTTGATGGTGGGCAGACACTCGCGGATACGGGTGTCGTCGGTAATCTGTCTGTCTTTGTTGAGAGGCACGTTGAAATCACAACGCACAAGCACCTTTTTTCCTTGAAAGTTAGCGCTTTCTATAGTCTTCATATTCATAGCTGAATGGGTTTTCTTTATATGAGCGAAGATACGAATTATTTGCAATTTCCTTGAATACGCGCAATTTCCAAGGCTAACGCCTTTTCATCCACACCGTCGAAATTACCCGAAGTCATCCACAACAGATTGGCGTTCTGCCAATCCATTTTCTTGAGTTCGCGCACCAAAGCCGCACTGTCGGAAAACACCCGCAAGGAAGGGCAGTCGAACGCCTCGAAGACCGTATCTTCTGAAATCGCCTCCAACTTTTTGTGTTCCACCGCTTTCGGATTGAAATAAACCATAGGCACATCGGCTTGGTTCATGCAACCCTTATAGTGCGGAAAGAATGCCTTGCTCAAACTGCTGAACGTGTGCAATTCCATGCAAGCCACCAATTTGCGGTCGGGGTATTGTTCCTTTACAGCGGCTATCGTGGCGCTCAGTTTGGAGGGGGAATGCGCGAAATCCTTGAACACGCTCACTTTTTCCGTCTTGTTGTCGGCGATTTTCTCCAAACGGCGCGAAGCGCCTTCGAAACTTGCAATGGCTTGCAGGAAAGCCTCGTCCCCTATGCCCAAACAGCGGCACACGCTCCATGCGGCGTCGATATTCTGCATATTGTGCCGTCCAAAGACCTTCAT
>CAMWVZ010000123.1 GCA_947177845.1 uncultured Bacteroidales bacterium
TGACGGCGGCAATGTGTCTGCCCGTCAAGATTTTTGCACAGGCGTCTTCGGCTCTCTATTTTATGGAGATTTCCACGCAGCGGCAGGCCTATAATCCCGCTTTCATCGCGCCCTACGAAAAGTCCGTCACCGTTCCCATTGTGGGCGGGCTCAACGGTCGGTTAGACAACAATTTCCTTTCGTGGAACGCCCTTATCACCCTCGACGGACGCGACAGTCTGCATATCGATTTGCCGCGGCTTCTCGGCAAGGCGGGCAACAACGCGCGCATCATGGCCGAGGCCAACGCCGAGATTTTCCGTTATTCGTGGCGCAGGGGACGCGATAATTTTCAGGTCGGCCTGAATGTTCATGCCGATATGCAACTCATTCTCAAGAAAGAAACGCTAACTTTCCTGATGCAGGGTCCCGGCGCGCACATAGGCGACAATCTGCTTTCGGGCAACCGCATCGACGTCAACAGCTACGCCGCCTTGTATTTCGGCTATGCCCGTCAGGTGTCGAAACACCTCACCGTGGGAGGCCGCGTCAAGGTGTTGCAGGGGCTTTGGAATTTGCACACCAACAACCTTTCCATTGCTTTCGACATACAGAATTCCGATATGAGCGACCCCGATGTGGTTCCCTACCGCTACGAACTCGGCGTAGGGGGGCGCTTGCTCACCAATCTTCCTCTCGACATTCCCAACCGTAAGTTGGGCTCTTTGAGTTTCCCGCTTCTGAGCATGGGAGCGGCTGTAGACCTCGGCGTGAACTACAATTTCGGAAACTGGAACCTTTCGGCTTCGATACGCGATTTGGGTTTCATTGCGTGGGGCGACGACCATGCCGCGCAATACCGCTCCTATAAAGGCCTCGACGACTGCCATTTCAGCGGGCTTCATTCCGACGAATTCCAATCAAAAGACTTCCGGTTCGGCACCTATATGGTAAATACGCTCACGGGGCTTCTCGACACCTTGAACTTTACGCAGGACACCGTAAAGAATTCCTACGTCCGTGCGCTTCCCGCCCGTTTCACCGTTGCGCTTTCCTATACGCTCCGCGACATACACACTTTCGGCGTGATATTCGACGGAATGTTCTATAACAAATATTTCGCGCCCGAACTCACGGTTTCCTATACGTGTATACCCGGCCGCAATTTCGGGGTCTGCGTGAGCAATACGTTCACGTCGGGCAATGTGCTCGGCCTCGGGGTGGCGTTTGTGGTGAATGCGGGGCCGTTGCAGATTCATTTAGGTTTGGATAGGCTCAATTCGTTCAATGTGGCGGGAATGCGTACCGCCAATGTGAATTTCGGACTCAATCTTGTCTTGGGCAAATCGCGCTATGACTGGTTCACCGGAAAAAGTATGGAGTGATGCGCCCGATGCTGCGGCGGGGGTGGCGTTGTTGCAGCGTTTCTTCGCTCTCACCGGGCGGCAGCAGTCTTGTTTCGAGGCGTTGGGTTCTCTCTATGCCGAATGGAACGCCAAGATCAATGTGATTTCGCGCAAGGACATGGGCAATTTCTATGCCCGTCATGTGTTGCATAGTTTGGCGATAGCGAAGGTGGTGCCGTTCCTGCCGGGGAGCAGGGTGGTGGATGTAGGCACGGGAGGCGGATTTCCGGGCATTCCTCTGGCGATACTCTTTCCCGATACAGAATTTACGCTTGTAGACTCCATTGCCAAGAAAATCAAGGTGGTGGAAGCGGTGAAAAATGCGCTGGGGCTTACGAACGTGCATCCGGTATGGGGGCGCGCGGAAAACCTCCATGCACGTTTCGATTTTGCCGTGAGCCGCGCGGTCTGCGCCATGCCCGAATTCCATGCCTACGTCAAGAACCTCATTTCTCCCACGCATCATCACCCCTTGCGCAACGGCATCCTCTATCTCAAAGGCGGGGATTTAACCGACGAACTGCGCCCGTTTGCGGGGAAAATTCACGAATACCCCATTACGCGCTTGTTCGATTTGGAAGGGGAATTGTTTGATTTTTACGAAACTAAAAAAGTAATACACCTTGAGTTTTAATCTGATAGACATCGACAAGGCCATCACCGTGGCCGTGAATAATTGGCGCTCCGATTGGGCCGACCAACTTATGATAACCCTCAGCGGCACGTGGGTATGGGCTCCGCTCTATGCGTTTCTGATAGGTTTGATGATTTATAACTACCGCCGCGCTTCGTGGGTGGTGGTGTTGGGCGTGATTTTGCTGGTGGGCATGGCCGACTGGACGAGCGTGCATTTCTTCAAGAATGTGTTTATGCGTTTGCGCCCCAGCCGCGACCCGTCTTTGGAAGGCTTGCTGTTTCTGCCTCATGGCCGCGGAGGGCTCTACGGTTTCGTCTCCTCCCATGCGGCCAATCTTTTCGCTATCGCCGCCTATGTGACATGGACGCTCAAAAAGCGTTTCAGGATATTCGGCTATGGCGTGATGTATGTGTGGGCGGCGGTGATAGGCTACAGCCGCATTTATCTGGCGCGCCACTTCTTCGGAGATGTGGTCTGCGGTGCCTTGTGGGGCCTGCTTTTGGCTTGGGGTATGGCGTGGCTTATTCGGACAGTGCTTTCCAAAGCATATCCTTCAACGTCTCAATACCTGTGCCCGCCACCGAAGAAATCAAGACGAAAGGAAGACTGTCGGGAAGCTGTTTCCTGAGTTCGGTTTCGGTTTTCTTGCGGGCGGCGGGGGAGAGAAGGTCGCATTTGGTTACGGCCAGCACCCGTTGTTTGTCTAAGAGTTCGGGATTATAGCGCTCGAGTTCCTTAAGCAGAATATCGTATTGGTCTGCAATGGGTTTTTCTTCCGAAAGACTGCACATGAAAAGCAACACGGCATTGCGTTCGATATGGCGCAGGAAGCGTAGCCCCAAGCCTTTGCCCTCGGCGGCGCCTTCGATGATGCCGGGAATGTCGGCCATGACGAACGATTTGCCGTTGCGGTAGGCCACCATGCCGAGATTGGGCACAAGCGTGGTGAAAGGGTAGTCGGCGATTTCGGGTTTGGCCGCCGAAACCACAGACAGCAGTGTGGATTTGCCCGCGTTGGGAAATCCCACCAGGCCCACGTCGGCCAAAATCTTAAGTTCGAGAATTTTCCATGCCTCTATGCCTTCTTCGCCGCTTTGGGCGTATTTGGGGGTCTGATTGGTGGCCGATTTGAAAAAGTCGTTGCCCTTGCCGCCGCGCCCGCCTTTCATCAAGATCACTTCCTCGCCGTCTTTCGTCACTTCGGCTTCCACTTCGCCCGTTTCGGGGTCGCGCACGATGGTGCCGAGGGGCACTTCCACATAAATATCCTTGCCGTCGGCGCCGGTCATGCGGTTTTCGCCTCCGTTGCCTCCGTTTTCGGCAAACAAGTGTTTGGTATATTTGAGGTGAAGAAGCGTCCACAGCTGGGCGTTGCCTTTGAGGATGATGTGGCCGCCGCGTCCGCCGTTGCCTCCGTCGGGCCCGCCCTTGGGGGTTTTCTTGCTGCGGTAGAAGTGCATGGAACCCGCCCCGCCGCTGCCCGAGCGGAAAAAAATCTTCACGTAGTCTACAAAATTGGAAGTCATAGAGCGTAGCTATTTGTGCAAAGGTACGCTATGACGGCGATTTTACAAGGTATTTTGTTTATTCCGCGGAAATGTCTATCTTTGCCCTCCCAAACAAGAATGGCGCGATAGCTCAGTTGGTAGAGCAACGGACTGAAAATCCGTGTGTCACTGGTTCAATTCCAGTTCGTGCCACGCGAAACGAGCCTCCAT
>CAMWVZ010000124.1 GCA_947177845.1 uncultured Bacteroidales bacterium
AATAGTTTTTTATAAAAATCTTTATTAACTTCGTGCGCCCTTTGAGAGTATCTCCCGAAAGGCGTATAACTTGCGCGAAACAAGAAAATTAAACAAATACAAACCTTAAAAAACGACTTGCGTTATGATGACAGCCGAAGAGTACATCAAAAGCATCCAGAAAATGGACCTCAAGGTCTATATGTTCGGGGAACGTGTAAAGGACCCTGTAAATCATCCTATTATCCGTCCCTCGCTCAATTCGGTGGCGATGACCTACAAATTAGCCGAACAAAAGGAGTATCAAGACCTTATGACGGCCTACTCCGACCTTATCGGCGAACGTGTAAACCGTTTCTGCCACTTGCATCAGAATACGCAAGACCTTATCAACAAGGTTAAGATGCAGCGTCTTATGGGTCAGAAGACCGCCGCTTGCTTCCAACGTTGCGTAGGTATGGACGCTTTCAACGCCATCTACTCCACCACCTACGAAATCGACCAGGCCATGGGTACCGAATACCACAAGCGTTTTGTGGAATACATGAAGTTCGTTCAGAAGGGCGACCTCACCGTAGACGGTGCCATGACCGACCCCAAGGGCGACCGTAACCTTTCGCCCTCGCAGCAGGCCGACCCCGACTTGTTCGTTCACATCAACGAGGTTCGTCCCGACGGCAGCATCGTTGTCAGCGGTGCCAAGGCTCACCAGACCGGTGCCATCAACAGCCACGAACACCTTGTGATGCCTACCATCGCCATGAAGGAAGAAGACAAGGACTATGCCGTTTCGTTCGCCGTTCCTTCCGACGCGAAGGGCGTGTTCATGATTTATGGCCGTCAGTCGTGCGACACCCGCAAGCTGGAACCCGATGCCGAAATCGACCTCGGTAACTCGCAGTTCGGCGGACACGAAGCCTTGGTGGTGTTCGACCACGTTGTCGTTCCCAAAGAACGTGTGTTCCTGTGCCGTGAATGGCAGTTCGCCGGCATGATGGTGGAACGTTTCGCCGGCTATCACCGTCAATCCTACGGTGGTTGCAAGGTAGGTGTGGGTGATGTTCTGATTGGTGCCGCCGCCTTGGCCGCCGACTACAACGGTGTGCCCAAAGCCAGCCACATCAAGGACAAGCTCATCGAGATGATTCACCTCAACGAAACCCTCTACGCCTGCGGTATCGCCTGCTCGGCCGAGGGTGTGAAGATGCCTGCCGGCAACTATCAGATTGATTTGCTTCTGGCCAATGTCTGCAAGCAGAACGTTACCCGTTACCCCTACGAAATCGCCCGTCTGGCCGAAGATATCGCCGGCGGTCTTATGGTGACCATGCCTTCGCAGCAAGACCTTCGTTCGAAAGAAACCGGTCCTTACGTGGAAAAATTCTTCCGCGGCGCCACCGGTACTTCGACCGAAAACCGTATGCGTGTGTTGCGTCTTATCGAAAACCTCACCTTGGGTACGGCTGCGGTAGGCTACCGCACCGAATCCCTGCACGGTGCCGGTTCGCCCCAAGCGCAACGTATCATGATTGCCCGTCAAGGCAATTTGGAGGCCAAGAAGGAATTGGCTCGCAAAATCGCTAAGATCGATGTGTCCAAAGACAGCAAGCCCGCGAAATAATTCAAAGGGCGACAATAGTTTCGAAGGTCGGGTCCGCAAAGTCGTAGACGAGCGGATCCGTCCTTCTCTTTTTTCCCACGGCGGAGATATCCGGATTAAGGAGATAAGGGGGACGGACGTGGGCTTTGTTTTTTTGGGGGCTTGCCGCACCTGCCCCTCGGCGCAGATAACGTTGGAAGAAACCATCGACAAGACGCTGCGCATGGAAATACCCGAGGTGGGGCGCGTGTATTTGATAAACGAAACCTCGGAAGACTTGCTCGACCTCGCCAAGAAGTTGATACACCGGAGCGACGAGGAGCGGGCGCGTGAAAACGACAGGGATTGACTGTAAGAAATAAAAACATCATACCATGGATTGGAGAAAAGACGGCAATTTCGTTACTGCCGAAGAAGCGGTAAAAGCCATTAAAGACAACGACAAGGTGGTGTTCGGACACGCCGCGGGCGCCCCGCAGGTGGTTCCCGCCGAAATGGTCAAGCAAATGGAAAGGCTCCACGGCGTGGAGATTTTCCACATGTTCACCATTATGAGCGATTGTCACCTCACCCCCGAAACCGAAGGGCATTTCCGGCACGTAACCAACTTTGTGGCGGGCAACTCGCGGACGGCCATCACCGAAGACCGCGGCGACTTCGTACCCCTTCACTTCTCGGAGGTTCCCGCTTGGTTCGACGAATATTTCAAACCCGATGTAACGGTTTGCGTGGTTTCCCGTCCCGACGAGAACGGCAATTGCAGTTTCGGCATTTCCTGCGACTATACCCTGCCCGCCGCCCGTCGTTCGAAGGTTGTCATCGCCGAGATGAATCCCAACATGCCCTACATTCCCGGCGACAATTTCATGAACATTAAGGATTTCACTTATATTGTAGAGACCGACGGCCCTGTTCCCGTGTTGCCGCCGGCCAAAATCACCGATGTGGAAATCGCCATCGGTAAGAACTGCGCCTCTATCGTAAAGGACGGAGACACCCTCCAGCTCGGTATCGGCGGTATTCCCGACGCGGTGCTCATGGCGCTCGGCGACAAAAAGGACCTCGGCATCCATACCGAGATGTTCTCGAGCGGCGTGGTGGATTTGGTGCACAAGGGCGTCATCAACGGCAAGGGCAAGAACTTCATGCCCGGCAAGCTGGTGGCTACGTTCCTCATGGGCACCAAGGAACTCTACGACTTCGCCAACAACAATCCCGCCGTGGAGATGCGGCCCGTGGACTGGGTGAACGACCCGCGCGTCATCAGTCAGAACGACAACTTGGTTTCCATAAACTCGTGCATCGAAGTGGATTTGATGGGTCAGGTGGCCAGCGAGGCCATGGGGCTGAAGCAATTCAGCGGCACCGGCGGTCAGGTGGACTATGTACGGGGCGCCGCGTGGTCGAAGGGCGGCCGTTCGATTATGGCCATGCCCAGCACGGCGGCCAAAGGCACCACCTCGCGCATCGTGCCTTTCTTGAAGCAAGGCGGTGCGGTAACCACCCTGCGCAACGATGTGGATTATGTGGTGACGGAATACGGTGTGGCCAAACTGAAGGGTGTAGGCCTGCGTGAACGGGCCAAACGCCTCATCGCCATCGCCCACCCCGATTTCCGTCCCATGTTGGAAGAGGAGTATAAGAAAAGATTTAAAAACTAATATCATGCAACTTTTCAAGTTAAAGACTCGTTTGAGTCAATTCGAGCACTTCGGCGAGTTCGCCAAGGAGTTCAATTTGGGTGCCAACGACTTGGTGGTTACCAATGAGTTTATCTACGAGCCGTTCATGAAGGCGCTGAACCTTCCCTGCCACTTCATCTTTCAGGAAAAGTACGGTGCGGGCGAACCTTCGGACGAGATGATGAACGCCATTCTGAAGGATGCCAAGAAGTATTCCTACAACCGTGTCATCGCCGTGGGCGGGGGTACCGTTATCGACATCTGCAAGGTGTTTACGCTCAAGGGCGTGGAAAACGTCACCGATGCTTTCCTGCGTAAAATGCCCATCGAGAAGGAAAAACAGCTGGTTATCCTTCCCACCACCTGCGGCACGGGCAGCGAGGTAACCAATATCTCGATTGCCGAGCTCAAGAGCCTGCACACCAAGATGGGCTTGGCCGACGACGCTATCGTGGCCGACG
>CAMWVZ010000125.1 GCA_947177845.1 uncultured Bacteroidales bacterium
TCGCGTATCTCGGTGAGCAACTGCTCTTCTTTCGAAGGCGCGGGCGGTTCCGGTGCCGGAGCCTCCGCAGCGGCTTTATCCCTCTTGGTCTGCAACTTGGAAAGCAAGCGGATGAAGAGGAAAATCGAGAAAGCGATAATCAGGAAATCGAACGCGCTTTGCAGAAACTTGCCGTAGTTGAGCAACACGGCCGGCTCCAGCACACCGTCCACTTCCTTGGCGGCCTTGAGCGTAAAGTGCAGGTCGGTGAAATTGATACCGCCCACAAGCAGGCCCAGCAAGGGCATGATGACATCCGCCACAAGCGAGGAAACGATTTTTCCGAACGCGCCGCCGATAATCACACCGACGGCCAAGTCCATCACGTTGCCTTTGAGGGCGAACGCCTTGAATTCCTGTAAGAATTTACTGCCTTTCATTACCAAGCGAACAGAGGACGGTTCGACATCATTTCGTTGACGGTCTTGCGAACCTTCTCGATAACGGCTTCGTTGTTCACGTCGCACAATACTTGGTCGATAAGGTCAACGATTACCGGCATGTCGGCTTCCTTGAGGCCACGGGTGGTGGCGGCGGGCGTACCTACGCGGATACCGCTGGTGGAGAAGGCGCTGCGGCTGTCGAAAGGCACCATGTTCTTGTTGATGGTGATGTCGGCACGAACCAAAGTGTTCTCGGCCACCTTACCGGTGAGGTCGGGGAACTTGGTGCGGAGGTCTATCAACATCAGGTGGTTGTCGGTGCCGCCGCTGATTACCTTATAGCCTTTGCTCATGAAAGCTTCGCTCATCTTGGCGGCGTTGGCCTTCACCTGCTGGATATAGCGTTTGTAGTCTTCGGTGAGGTCTTCGCCGAAAGCCACGGCCTTGGCGGCGATGACGTGTTCGAGCGGGCCGCCCTGCGTGCCGGGGAACACCGCCGAATCCAACATCTGCGACATCATCTTCACAACACCCTTCGGCGTGGTGGCACCCCAAGGATTTTCGAAATCCTTGCCCATCATGATGATACCGCCGCGGGGTCCGCGAAGGGTCTTGTGGGTGGTGGAGGTGACGATGTGGCAATATTCGAGGGGGTTGTTGAGCAAGCCGCAGGCAATGAGACCGGCGGGGTGCGCGATGTCGGCCATGAGAAGGGCACCGATTTTATCGGCAATGGCACGCATACGTTTCCAATCCCAATCGCGCGAATAGGCCGAAGCACCGCCCACAATCAACTTGGGCTTTTCCTGCAAGGCCACTTTCTCCATTTGGTCGTAGTCGATGGTACCCGTTTCCTCGCTCACCTGATAGGCCACCTGACGGTAGGTCATACCGGAGAAGTTGACGGGCGAGCCGTGCGAAAGGTGTCCGCCGTGCGCCAAGTCCAAGCCCATGAAGGTGTCGCCGGGCTTGAGGCAGCACGTAAATACGGCCATGTTGGCCTGTGCGCCGGAGTGCGGCTGCACGTTGGCGTATTCGGCGCCGAAAAGTTTTTTAAGACGGTCTATGGCCAACTGTTCGCTTTGGTCCACAATCTGGCAGCCGCCGTAGTAGCGGTGTCCGGGATAGCCTTCGGCATACTTGTTGGTCATAACCGAACCCATGGCTTCCATAACTTGGTCGGAAACGAAGTTTTCGGAAGCAATCAGTTCCAAACCCGAGGTCTGACGTTTTCTTTCCTGTTGAATCAGGTCGAAAATCTGCGTGTCTCTTTGCATGATTATCTGTTTTTTATTTAAAATTACGCACAAAACTTTGCAAAGGTAAGAATTTTTAGTGTCTTACACTCTCAATTTGAGGCCGGCCAAAAGGGTGTCGGGCGAGAGGCCGAAAACGGAGGCCTCCTCTCCTGCCATGCAGAAACCGCATTGCCCGCAGAGGTTCATGTCCGCGCCTATGCATTGGGCGCTGCGGGTGCCGTCGGTATAGATGAAGTTGGTCATCCAACAACGTTTCTTGAATCGGTTGGAACGCATCTTCTTGAGGCCGCTCTTGGAATTCATGATAGGATAACCGCGTTTCTTATATTCCAATACGGTGTCGAGGGCTTTGTTGCGGAGGTCTTTCGGAAGGGCGAGTTCCTCGGTGCCGGGGAATGGGGTGTGCAGGTTGACGGAAAGGCTCTTGAGGTGGGGGCTTTGCTTGACGTATTCGATAGCGGCGGGCAAGGATTCGTGGTTGAGCGTATTCACCACCATATTCGCGCTCAAATTCTTACATCCGCAGGTGGCGATATTCTTCTCGAGGCGGGCGAAAGCGCCTTTTCCGCGCACGAGGTCGTGATAATCCCCCACTCCGTCCATCGACACCCAGATGCTGTCGGCCACGCTTCCGTCGAAGGGTTCCTGCGCGTTGGTGGTGATGGTGCAGGAAAAGAAGCCCATACGTCGGGCCAAGCGGCAGAGGTCGTTTACGTTGCATTCGGCGCCGTTTTCGTCCGTGCCGCGCCACAAAAAGGGTTCGCCTCCTTCAAAATCCACGAAACGGGAGCCTTGCGCGTGGCAGTAGGCCAATTCCTCGCGAATCTGCGCGTAGGTTTTGCTTTGGGGGTTGCGGTGATTGTAGACCGCGCAATGCTTGCAGCTTAGGTTGCATCGGTCGGAAATGAAGATGACGCTTTGCAGGGGTTTGCGGCGGCCGAAAAGCACGGCGCGCATCCACCATGTGGCCAAGTAGAGAAATTCTTGCAGTTTTTTCATTGTTTTATTAATATCACCTTCACCAAGACTATCAGGAGGCAAAAGCCGCTCAAAATGTTGCGGGCGGTGAGCCAACGCATAAGGAACCAATCAATTCCTTTCGCTTTCACCGCTTCCCAATCCTTCATTCTGCCGAGCCAGCGGGGGGGCGTGGCGGGGACGCCCGTTTCGCCGCGGTTGTAGGCGTGCAGCGAGCGTATCAGCCATACCGCGCGGGGTATCATAAGCAGCACAAGCAGGTAGAGGGGATGAATATAGCCTAAGGCAACGGCGGTGATGATGAGGGCGAAGGGGAGGAAATTAAACACGTAGGAGGCGGCGAGGCAGGCGGTGTCGGTGCGCAGCAGGCGGGCGAAGGTCATTTTGTTGGAGGCGGCGTCGCTCTCCCGTTCCACGAAGCTGTGGGTGTAGAGGATATTGATGACGAGCAGTCCCACGGGTATGGAAATCCACAGGATTAGGGAGTCGACGGTGCCGGCGGCGGCATAGTAGGTGCCTGTCATGAGCAGGGGGCCGAAGATGATGCCGATGACCCATTCGCCCCAGCCGCGGTAGCCGAGTTTGAGCGGGGGGGCGGAGTAGAAGATGCCGAGGAGGGCGGCCAGGAGCACCACCGCAAGGAGAATCCAACTGCCTGTGGGTGTGGTGAAACCGAATTGCCGTGTGCGGAGGATGAAGATGGGCAGGCCGCAGGCGAGGGCCGCGAGGAAAAAGAGGCTTATGGCGCGGAGAAGGGTGGCGGGGGTTTCGCTGCCGTCGGTGAGGTAGGGATATTTCACGAGCATGGCGCGGAAGCCTTTGCGGGTTACTTTCTCGCGGTCGGAGAGCATATCCACGCGGTAGTCGAAATAGTCGTCGGCGAGGTTCATGCCCATGTGTGCGGACACGACGCCTGCGACGGCCAGGAGGGCCGCCCACGTGCAAAAATCTTGTGTGGAAATGGCGAGCACCACGGCGAGTACGGAGGGCAGGAGGCTTTGTGCCACCGACACGTCCCGCGCGTTCGCGAACCACTTTTTGATAGTTGACAT
>CAMWVZ010000126.1 GCA_947177845.1 uncultured Bacteroidales bacterium
TCTTCGGCCTTTGAAATCTCGGTGGAGGTTTCGCCCAGCATACCGCACACTTGGTTCACGCCCGTATATACCCGCACGAAATCGATGCAGGGAAGATATACGGGTTTTCCGTTGGCATCCACGGCCCACTCTATCTTGAAACTCGATTTTTCGGCCTCCTCGTTGGGATGATTGTCCGCATAGCCCCAATCGTAGGGAAAGAACGCATACCTATCGCCCTCCGGCCTGAAATTATCCGCCAGCTTCGTGCCGCCGAAACGCAGACTTGTTTCCTTCACCCATTGCGGAAAATAGTCCTGCGTGTGAAAAGTATTCTGCGGAATGGAGCCGGCGCCGCCCAAGTTGTCGGTGTAGCGGATTTCGGCGTTTTCGGAACGGGTGTAGACAATCTCATAATGATGCACGGTCTCGGGCTTAAAGTATTCGCTGCCCGCCAACTCAAACCATTCGTCGTCGGGAAGCCCGTTCTGATTGCGGTCGAGGCTCACCGCCACGATGCCCGGTTCGCTGCTGCTCCCTTGGGCGGCGCCGGAAGAGGCGTAGAAAGCGTTGCCGTATATCCTGAAATCGTATTCGCCCTCCACATTCATCACGCTGTGGTCGAAACCGAAAGTAACATACCCTCCGTAAGCACCCAACGAAATCAAGGTGTTGTTGGTGCCCGAAATGGATTGCTCGGCTTTCCTGCACATGGAGGCGTAGGTGTCGCCCTTTTCGTAGACAGGCATGAGGTTCACGAACTGCCCCGGCGCGGGACAATACTCATATACGCGGGCAATGTAGGGACTGTAGGCCACTTCCTCTTCCCACACCACGATTTTCACCTCGTGGGTGTAGGGATTTTCGGGGTCTTCTATCTGCAAGCGGTAGTGAAAGGTGCCCGTGTCGGCCGAAAAGAACACCAAGTCGCGTTCTTCCGACACCACGCTGTCGCGGCCCGTGTTATCGGGAGTAGTCCATATATAGCGGCTTCCCGGGTATTGGGGATGCAGCACCAAAGCCTTCATACGCGGCACCGCGTAGGCATCGTCGATGCCGAGGTTCACCAACGGAATCTCGGGACGGCAAGCCCCGAAGAGCATCCCTATCGCAAGAAGCAGCAAAGACTTAGATGCGGTTCTCGCTACCCAAGACATGGATGATTTTGTGGATGTAGAGTTTCTTGAGGCAATCGCGGGCCGGTCCGAGATACTTGCGGGGGTCGAACTCGGAAGGCTTGGTGGCGAAGACCTCGCGGATAGCGGCGGTCATGGCGATACGGCCGTCGCTGTCGATATTGATCTTGCATACCGCCGAAGAAGCCGCTTCGCGCAACTGTTCTTCGGGAATGCCCACGGCGTCTTTCATGGCGCCGCCGTATTTGTTGATGACGGCCACCAAATCCTGAGGCACGCTGCTGGAGCCGTGCAATACGATGGGGAAGCCGGGAATGCGTTTCTCCACTTCTTTCAGAATATCGAAACGCAAGGGGGGCGGAACCAAGATGCCCTGCGCGTTGCGGGTGCATTGTTCGGGTTTGAACTTGTTGGCGCCGTGCGAAGTACCGATAGAAATGGCCAGCGAGTCCACACCGGTTTTCTTTACGAAATCCTCCACTTCTTCGGGGCGGGTGTAGGTGTGGGTCTCGGCCTGCACCTCATCTTCGATACCGGCCAATACGCCCAATTCACCTTCTACGGTAACGTCGTATTTATGTGCGTATTCCACCACGCGGCGGGTCTGTTCCACGTTTTCTTCATAAGGCAGGGAGGAGCCGTCTATCATCACCGACGAGAAGCCGTATTCGATGCAGCTCTGGCAGGTCTCGAAGCTGTCGCCGTGGTCCAAGTGAAGCACGATGGGCACGTTCACGCCCAATTCCTTGGCGTATTCCACCGCGCCCTGCGCCATATAGCGGAGCAAGGTTTGGTTGGCGTATTGACGGGCGCCGCGCGACACTTGCAGGATAACCGGCGAGCGGGTTTCGGCGCAGGCTTGAATGATAGCCTGCAACTGCTCCATATTGTTGAAGTTGAAAGCGGGAATCGCATAGCGGCCTTCCATGGCTTTCTTAAAAATCTCGCGGCTGTTTACCAAGCCTAGGTCCTTGTAGTTTATCATTTTTATTATTATTTTTCCTTGTTCACCATAATGTCGAGAATTACCTCGTCGGCCTGATTCATGGCATCGGAAGCGATGCGGCCGATATTGCGGATGGTGCGTTCCACATCGTCTTCGATAATGCCGTTGGAGCCGGGCACATAGACATTCTCTTTGGCCAAGATAGCCGCCTGCATGGCCGCGCTCGTACCCGAAGCCACCTTGAGCGCACAGCCCAGTTTGGCACCGTCGCACACCATGCCGGTGAGGTTGCCTATCATGTTCTTGATAGCGTACTTCACCTGCTCGCAACTGCCGTCCAACAAGTAGCACACCCCGCAGGCCGCACCCGTGGAGGCCACCACGCAACCGCAGGCCGCGCTGAGCCTGCCGAAACCATGTTTGATATGAATGGCCGTGAGATTGCTCAATATCAAGGCACGCGCCAACTTCTCGCGGCTCGCCTTGGTCTTTTCGGCTACGGCAAGCACAGGCATCATGGCCGTGATGCCTTGGTTTCCGCTGCCCGAATTGCTCATGGCCGGCAGCAAAGCCCCCGACATACGCGCGTCGGAAGCGGCGGCGGTCAAGGCCATGGCGTATTCCACCAAGCAGTTCGTGCCCGACAGCTTGCGTTCCTTCATCCAATGCAGGAGCGTGGCGCCGATGCCCATGCCGCTCTTGTGCTTGAGCCCGTGGTCGGACAACTTCTTGTTGAGGGTTGCCTCGCCTATGATGAATTCTATATTCTTGAAAGGTTGCTTGAGGGCGAATTCGTAGATTTCGTCCATCGTGATGTCGTAGAGCGCCTCTTCCGCATCCGCGCCCTCCTTGGCGGTTTTCTTGGCAAAAAGCTTCTTGCCGTCGGCCTCCACCAAAACGATGTTCTGATGCGTACCTTCAATCACCGCGCGCGCCTTATGCTTTTGCGCCGAACAAACGGCTTCGGCATAGACCTTGTTCACCTTGCCCGAAACTTCTATCTCCACCCCGCCCTTTTCCACCAAGCGTTTGGCCGTTTCCACATGCGAGGGCTTCACGCCCGAAAGCACTTCCAATTCCTTTTTGGAATCGCCCACGATAGCGCCCAAGGCGGCGGCGATATACAGACCGGTCATGTCGGTGCCGGGAATGCCCACGCCCATGCCGTTCTTGTAGATGTTGAGGCTTGTGACTATCCTGATTTTTTCGGGAAGCAAGGTTTTCTTGCCCGTTGTCTGCCGAAGGGTCTCGGTGGCCTTGGCTACCGCCAAGGCCACCGCAACCGGTTCGGTACAACCCAATGCCGGAACCACCTCCTTCTCGAGCAGGCGGTACATATTCCGGACTTTGGTCTTGTTAAGCATAGCTATCGGTTTCTACGGAAATCCCTTATTTAACCACTAATTTGCGCGAAGCCACGGCACCCTTCTGTGCGATGCGCACCACATAGGCACCCTTGGCGAACGAAGCGAGCGACACTTCCAACACACCGTCGGCATCGGTCTTTTCGTAAACCCGACGGCCGCCGAGGTCGAAAATCTCCACCTGCGCCTTTTCGAGACCCGCCACATAAACCGTATGGGCGGCGGGATTAGGATAGAT
>CAMWVZ010000127.1 GCA_947177845.1 uncultured Bacteroidales bacterium
GCACGCAGTTCGCGCATATCCGACGACACTTCCGAAATGCCCTGCAGACCGCACTGCTTGCTGAAGTAGGCGTTGGCCTGTTCGGGCGTGAGATTTTCCTTTTCCATAATCGCCATGGCCGCCCCTAAGTCGAGGTCGCCTGCGCGGGTGCCCATCACGAGGCCTTCCACAGGCGTGTAGCCCATGGTCGTGTCCACGCTCTTGCCGTTCACCACCGC
The DNA here is from genome assembly GCA_947177845.1 of uncultured Bacteroidales bacterium. Classification (GTDB taxonomy): domain Bacteria; phylum Bacteroidota; class Bacteroidia; order Bacteroidales; family P3; genus Pullibacteroides. Next base: position 219 of record CAMWVZ010000127.1, read on the forward strand.
CGCCAAAGACGCCCCGTTGCCCAAATGACAGGAAACGATTTTGCAGCGGTTTATATCCAAACCCGCCAATTGCGCGGCTTTCTTCACCACGAATTTATGGCTGGTGCCGTGGAAACCGTAGCGACGCATACGGTCGTTGCGGTAGAACTTGTAGGGCACGGCATACATATAGGCGTGTTCGGGCATGGTCTGGTGGAAGGAAGTGTCGAAAACGGCCACCTGCGGCACTTCTGGCAGAAGGTTCTGCATGGAGGTGATGCCTTTGATGTTGGCGGGGTTGTGAAGAGGCGCCAAGGGGATGCAGGCATCGAGTTGCTTCATTACCTCGGGCGTGATGAGGGTGCTGTCCTTGAAGATTTCGCCGCCGTGCACCACACGATGCCCCACCGCGTTGATTTCCTTGAGGTCCTTGATGACGCCGTATTGAGGATGAATCAGGTATTCAAGCACCCAGTTGATGCCCACTTGATGGTCGGGGCAGGGTTTGGAAACCTTATGCTTTTCTCCTCCGAAAGCCTGATGGGTGAGATCGCTCTGTTCGAGACCGATTTTCTCCACCACGCCTTTCGCCATCACTTGGGCGTTGTTGTCCATATCTATCAATTGATATTTGATAGACGAACTTCCACAATTGAGAACCAAGATTTTCATATCACTTTACTTTTTATATTAATAGTATGTGCAGCGGCCCTATCCGTCTAATTGCTATGGTCGATGCGGTGCACCTTCTCCACGCCCTCCACACGGCTCACCCGCTCGATAGTGGCTTGCAGGTGGTCGGTATTGTTGATGTAGAGCATAATCGTGGCCTCATATACGCCCTCGGCCGCCTTCATCGCAATGGAACGGATGTTAATCTGATGATCGCAGGCCACTTGGTCCAGAATGTCCTTGGCCATGCCGGGACGGTCGAAACCGCTGATTTGGATGCCTGTAAGCAAGCCAATCTTTTCGTTTTTCTTCCATTTGGCCTTGACGATACGGTTGCCGTAGCTCGACATCTGCTCAATGGCCTTGGGGCAGTTGGTGCGGTGCACCTCGATGCCTTTGCCGGGAATGATGATGCCGATGACATCGTCGCCCGGAATGGGGTGGCAGCAGTCGGGAATGATGTATTTCGGGTTCTTGATGTCCTTGCCGAGAAGCATACTCTCGGGCTTGTTCTCCACCTGCGCCTGAATGGCGTCCTGCAAACTCATCGAAGGCTTTTCCTCCTTGTCCGTGGAACCCGCGCGGAAAATCCTCGTCAGCCAGTTGTCGTGCTTTTCTTCGGCTTTCTTGAAGAGGGAGGCCACATCCTGCTCGGCGATTTTGTGCATGGCCGCCGAATAGAACAGCTCCGATTTGTTCTTGAGCGAGAAGAACTCCTGCACCTTGCGGATATTCTCTTCCGAAAAAGGCAACGCGAGCGAAGAAAGCATCTGTTGGAGCGCTTCCTTTCCCTGATCGTAGAACTTGGCGTGTTCTTCGCGGAGCCATTGCCGGATACGCGACTTCGCCCGCGAGGAAACCACGAAATTCAACCATGTGTCCGAGGGCTTCTGCGTTTTGGAACAGATGATTTCCACTTGGTCGCCGTTCTTGAGCTTTTCGTTGATAGGCACCAATTTATGGTTTATCTTGGCCCCTATCACGCTGAATCCTATCTGGGAGTGGATGTGAAAGGCGAAGTCGAGCACGGTGGAGCCTTCGGGCAACGACTTGACCTCGCCCGTGGGGGTGTAGACATAGATTTCCTTGCCGAAGAAGTTTTGGCGGAAATCGTTGAGGAAGCTCAAGGAATTGTCGTCCACCGAGTGTTCCAACATCTCCTTGATTTTGTTGAGCCAAATGTCAAGACCCGATTCCCCCTCGGTGTTCAGCCCCTCGTTCTTATACCGCCAATGCGCCGCAAAACCGCGTTCGGCGATTTCATCCATACGTTTGGAGCGAATCTGTACCTCAATCCACCGCCCCGAAGAACTCATTACCGTGGTATGCAGCGCCTCGTAGCCGTTGGGTTTGGGAATGGCAATCCAGTCGCGCAGACGGTCGGGATTGGCGCGGTAGAGACTGTTGACAATCGAGTAAACCTTGTAGCAATCGGCCTTTTCGTTTTCTATGGGCGAATCGAGTACCACACGGATGGCGAACAGGTCATAGACTTCCTCGAACGGAACCCCCTTCTTCTTCATCTTGCCCCAGATGGAACAGATGGATTTGATTCTTCCCGAAATGGAGAATTTGAGGCACTCGTCTTCCAGCCGCTTGCGGATAGGGCCGATGAAGGTGTTGATGAGTTTCTCCCGTTCGGCCTCGCCTTCCTTGATTTTTTCGGTGATATAGTTGTAGGCGTCGGGTTCGGTGTATTTGAGCGCCAAATCCTCCAACTCGCTCTTGATGGAATAAAGCCCGAGGCGGAGGGCGAGCGGCACATACAGGTTAATGGTTTCGGAAGCAATCTTGAGCTGCTTGTCGCGCGGCATGGAATCCAGTGTGCGCATATTGTGCAGACGGTCGGCAAGCTTGATGAGTATCACGCGCACATCGTCGCTGAGCGAAAAGAGCAGTTTCTTGAAGTTTTCGGCTTGTATGGAAAAGGATTCGTTTTGGTCGAAGATGGCATCTATCTTTGTGAGGCCGTCCACGATACGGGCTACACTGGAACCGAAACGGCTTTCGATATCGGAGAGGGTGTAGTCGGTGTCTTCCACCACATCGTGCAGGAGGGCGCAGACCACGGCGGTTGGGCCTAATCCGATGTCCGACACCACGATATGGGCCACTTCCAGCGGGTGGTAGATATACGGTTCGCCCGATTTGCGGCGGGTGTGTTCGTGCGCATTCACCGCCAAAGTAAAGGCCTTGTGAATGGCTTCGTGTTCTTCGGCGCTTATTTCGCGCCTGAATGCCTTGAAAATCATGCGGTATTTCCGCAAAATCTCCTTGTTTTCAAATTCTTCGTCAACTACGTACATAAGCACTCCTTTCCAAGTCAAAAACTTCCAGATTAGAAAACTTTTTCCCCTCCACGTCCAGACGCACGGCGGTGATGCGGCTGTGAAAACCCTTGCAGCCCGCCGCCCCGGGATTGATATACAGGAAGCCGCGCTGGGTGTCGGGCATAATTTTCAGAATATGCGAATGGCCCGCGATAAACAAGTCGGGTTTTTCCTGTTCCAAGAGGGAGGGAATTCCGGGTGCATAGCGCCCCGGGTAGCCGCCTATATGGGTCATGAGAATCTTGCACTTCTCTAGGGTGAAGACGGCGGTTTGCGGGCATGTGCGGCGCACCGCCCAATCGTCGATATTGCCGAAGACGGCGGTGATGGGCTTGAAAGCGGAAAGCTCGTCCAAGAGCGGCAGCCCCCCGATGTCGCCCGCATGGCAAAGATGCGCGCAAGGTTCGAGGAAACGGCGTACCGGAGCGGGCAGCTCCCCGTG
>CAMWVZ010000128.1 GCA_947177845.1 uncultured Bacteroidales bacterium
AACATCATCGCTGCCAGCATATCCAACCAAAAACGTTTGAAAAACACGCTTTTCAGGCGCTTTTCAGGCAGGTTTTTATATAATAATACTAAATTATTGCGAAAGTTGAGATAGGTCTTTCGGGGCGAACTCTTGGGCAGGGTGCCGCCGCCTATGTGATACACCACCGATTGCGGGTAGTACATGATTTTATACCCCATGTTCCTGAGCCGCCAACAGAGGTCTATCTCTTCCATGTGGGCGAAGAAGTCGTTGTCGAGCCCACCGCAGGCGTGATACAGGTCGGCCCGCACGAAAAGGGCGGCGCCGGTGCCCCAAAACACTTCGCAGGGCGTATCGTATTGACCCTTGTCGGTTTCCACGCAGTCGAAAATCCGTCCGCGGCAGAAAGGGTAGCCGAGGTAGTCGATGAAACCGCCCGCGGCGCCGGCATATTCAAAGCGCGATTTATCGTGAAACGAGCGCAGTTTCGGCTGGGCGGCGGCCACCTCCGGGTGCGCTTTCATCTGCTCAATAACAGGTTCCACCCAATGCGGCGTCACCTCGATGTCGGAATTGAGCAAGACGTAGAACCGTGCCTTGATTTGCGAGAGCGCATCGTTGTATCCCTTGGCGAATCCTCCGTTTTCGGGGTTGAGGATAAGGCGGATTTGAGGGTAGTGGGTCTGCATGAACGCCACCGAATCGTCGGAGGAAGCGTTGTCGGCCACCACGAGCGCTATATCGGGACTTTGCGTGCATTCAACGAGACGGGGCAGGAAACGTTCCAGAAATTCGCGTCCGTTCCAGTTCAAAATCACCACGGCGGTTTCCACTTCTTCGGCCATATTCACAGCAGGTTTGCAAGGGTTAAAATCAATTGTCAAAAATAGTAAAACTTTTTCGCCTTTTCCGAAGATTTTGCCTAACTTTGTTTAGTAGATTATGGACAGCGATTTCACCTTGATACCCGAAGATTTGCAACGCTACGCCGAGGAGCATACCACGCCTGTCGAGCCTCTTCTGGAACGGCTGGAGCGCGATACGCACGTCAACGTACTCGACCCGCGTATGCTCTCGGGGGCCTATCAAGGCAAGTTGTTGGAGATGATAAGCCGGATGATAGCCCCTTTGCGGATTTTAGAGGTGGGCACCTACACGGGCTATTCGGCCATTTGTCTGGCCAAAGGCTTGCGGGAGGGCGGAAGCTTGCTCTCCATCGAGCACAATCCCGAACTGGAAGACCGTATCCGTGCCTATTGGAAGGAAGCCGGTCTGCAGAACAAGGCCGAATTGAGACTCGGCGAGGCTTTGGATATATTGCCGACCTTGCCGCCCGCCTCGTTCGACCTGATTTTTTTGGATGCCGACAAACGGAACTACACGCTCTACTATCCGGAGGTGAAGCGTCTGTTGAAGGCGGGCGGCTGGCTGTTGGCCGACAACGTGCTCTGGAGCGGCAAGGTGCTCGATGCCCGCTACCACGACAAGGACACGCAGGCCATGGGTGCGTTCAACGACATGGTGCGCCGCGACCCCGATACGGAGAACCTTCTGTTGCCCTTGCGCGACGGCATCAGTTTGGTGAGAAAAGTGAGGTAATGGATTTTATAACATTGTGATATGGTACAGACGAAAAAGGAGGAAGCCCCTTCGTTGGAAGGTGTTTTGGATTTCTTGAAAGCCTTGTCGAAAAACAACGACCGGGATTGGTTCAACGCCCATAAAGGCGAGTATCTGCAAGTGAAGGCGCGGGTGGAAGACTTTATGGTGTGGTTGGTGGAGCATTTGGTGAAGTTCGACAAGGAGTTGGCTTTGGTGGACGCACGGAAAGGCATGTACCGCATCTACCGCGACACCCGTTTTTCCAACGACAAGCGGCCCTATAAGGACTATATCGGCACGTTTCTTTCCAAGGAAGGACGGCACGGCTCGTGTTCGGGCTATTACATTCATCTTGAACCGGGCAAGTGCATGTTCGGAGCGGGCGTCTACGGCCTTCCTCCCGAAAAGCAGAAGAAAGTGCGAGACGGCATCTACTTTCAGTCTCAGAAACTTCGGAATATCCTTCAGAAACCGGATATGAAGAAAGTGTATGGCGGAAAGATGGACGAAAACATGCGTTTGAAGGTGGCTCCGAGGGGTTACGACAAGGATTTTCCCGATATGGATTTGTTGAAGTACCGCCATTATTTCGTTTCCCGAAACATAACCGATAGGGAGGTGAACGCCGCCGGCTTCGCGCAGAAACTGCTCGACGGCTTGGTGACGGCGGTGCCTTTCAACCGCTTTTTGAACGAGGCTTTGGATTTTTAACAAAACTTTAACGTTTATTGGGAAAAATTAAGAAAGGAAAGCCGTAATTTTGCCTCGGATTCGAATCAAGAAAAAGATTGTAGAACATAGAAAAATAAGCTTTATGGCGAAGAAAGAAGAACGGGAAGAGAGCACACCTTCCCGCAATGACGAAAAATTGAAGGCCCTGCAACTTACGTTGGACAAAATCGAGAAATCGTATGGCCGGGGCGCGGTGATGAAATTGGGCGACAATCCCGCCATCGAGAATTTGGAGGTGATTTCCACCGGCTCGATTGGTGTGGATATGGCTTTGGGTGTGGGCGGTTTCCCCAAAGGCCGCATCGTGGAGATTTACGGCCCCGAGTCTTCGGGTAAGACCACGCTGGCCATTCATGCCATTGCCGAATCGCAGAAGAACGGCGGTATCGCGGCCTTTATCGATGCCGAACACGCCTTCGACCCTGTGTACGCGCAGAAATTGGGCGTCAACACCAACGACCTTTTGGTGGCGCAGCCCGACAACGGCGAGCAGGCTTTGGAAATTGCCGACAACCTGATTCGTTCGGGCGCTATCGACATCATTGTCATCGACTCGGTGGCGGCCCTTACGCCCCGTAGCGAAATCGAAGGGGAGATGGGCGATTCCAAGATGGGCTTGCACGCCCGTCTGATGTCGCAGGCTTTGCGTAAACTCACCTCCACCATCAGCAAGACCGGTTGCTGCTGTATCTTCATCAACCAGTTGCGTGAAAAAATCGGGGTGATGTTCGGAAATCCCGAAACGACCACGGGCGGTAACGCCTTGAAATTCTATGCTTCGGTGCGTTTGGATATCCGCCGCATCTCGCAGATTAAGGAAGGCGACAATGCCGTGGGCAACCGCGTGCGCGTTAAGGTGGTGAAGAACAAGGTTTCGCCTCCTTTCCGTCAGGCCGAATTCGACTTGCTCTACGGACAGGGTATTTCGAAGGTGGGCGAGATTATTGACTTGGGTGTCGATCTCAACATCGTCAAGAAGAGCGGTTCGTGGTTCAGCTACAACGATACCAAACTGGGACAAGGCCGGGATGCGGTGAAACAGCTTTTGGCCGACAATCCCGAGTTGAGCGACGAATTGGAACAGAAGGTGCGCGAGGCTTTGCTTGCCAAGGAAAACGGTGGCAAGGTCGCTCCCGCCGAAGAATAAATCTGCATGATGTTGCTTGTCCTCACCTTGCTTGTCGTGGCGTTTTGCCTCGTGGCGTTGAGCGTGCGGGTGCTGCTGAAGAAAAACGGCACGTTCAGTCATCGGTGCGCCGCTCGGGAGAGCGGCCCACCGTGCAGTTAATCGGGGCGGCCCGCAGCCTGG
>CAMWVZ010000129.1 GCA_947177845.1 uncultured Bacteroidales bacterium
TACTATATCCGCAATATCTATGCCGAGCGCAATCCCTCTGTCATCAAGGAGTTGGGTGATGTGGGCAACGACATTCAGATTTACGGAAGCAAACTCTATGCGGTTATCAACTGTTCGCATAAGGTGGAGGTGATGGATGCGCGTACCTGTGTGCGCATCGGGCAGATAGACATTCCCAACTGCCGCTATATCCGTTTTTCGCGCGGCAAGGCCTATGTTTCGGCCTACGTGGGGCCTGTTTCCATAGACCCCAACGCCCAGTTGGGTGCGGTGTTCGAGATAGATACGGCCACACTGACCGTTACGAGGGAAGTGAGTGTGGGCTATCAGCCCGACGAATTGGAGATTTTGGGCGAATACATCTATGTGGCCAATTCGGGCGGCTACCGTGTGCCCGCCTACGATTCCACGGTGTCTGTGGTGGAACGCTACGGCATGAAGCAGGTGCAGAAAATTCCGGTGGGCATCAACCTGCACCGTTTGCGCAAAGACCGCCACGACAGGCTTTGGGTAGGCTCGCGCGGCGACCACGGGCAGATAGCGCCCGCCCTGCATCTGTTGGAGCGGAAAAACAACACTTCCAAGGAAATGGCGGTGAGCGGCACCTTCAACATTCCCTGCACCGAGTTTGTGATTGCCGGCGATTCGCTCTATTTCTACGGCGTTTCGTGGAGCAACCAAACCGAAAGCAACCATGTTTCCTACGGCATTTTCAATATCGCTTCCAAAACCTTGTCGGCATCGAACTTCATTACCGACGGCACCGAGAAAGACATCAGGATACCCTACGGCATCGCGCTCAATCCCTACAACGGCGACATTTTCGTCACCGATGCCAAAAACTACGTGTCGAGCGGCGTGCTGCATTGCTACGGCAAGGACGGACGAAAAAAATGGAGTGTGCGCACCGGCGACATTCCCGCGCACATGACTTTTTTGTATAAATAATAGAGGCGAGGACGGAAGAAATGAAGAAAACGGCTTACAGAGTGGCTTCTTGGTGTCTGACGGCAATGCTTTTCGTTGCCTGCCGCCCCGAGATTCCGTTGGTGAACCTCGGCATAGACGACACCTATGTGGTGGCGCGTATGCAAGCCTTGGTGCTGCACCCCGAATTTTCGGGAAGCCGCTATATGTGGACCGCTTTCGACAGCGCGGGAAATGAAAGCGTGGTTTCGGAAGAACGCGATTTCGTTTTCTGTTCGGCCACACAAGGCGAGTTCCGTTTCCGTCTGCAAATAGAAGACAAAGAAAATCCCTACACGCACGAGGTGAGGATTACCGTATGGGAAGAAGAGGTGGCGTACAGCCCCTACATCGCCCGCGTGTATGAATACCGCCCTGCGCCGGGGCAGTTCGTGAACCTGATGCCCGTCTACGAAAACGGCGATACCTATGCCGATATGCTTAAGAAAGCGGAGGAATCCATTGGAGGAACCAACGATGTGATGATTTCGTTGGGCGCCTACGGCGGTTACGTTACCTTCGGCTTCGACCACAGCGTGGTGAACGTGCCGGGTCAATACGACTTCAAGATATACGGCAACGCTTTCTATGCCGCCGAAAACCCCAATCCCGACAATCCCGATTCGGGCGGCAGCAGCGAGCCGGGCATCGTGATGGTGAGCTTTGACCGCAACCAAAACGGCATTCCCGACGACCCTTGGTACGAGTTGGCGGGCAGCGAATACCGCAAGCCTCAAACCAAGCATCATTACCGCATAGCCTACGAGCGCCCCGACGAGCGGAATGCCGACACGGCCTACATCCGCTTCACCGACAGCGAGGGAAAAACCGGCTATGTGCCCCGCAACGCCTATCACCGCCAAAGCTATTATCCGCAATGGGTGGGCGAATCTGTGTTGAACTTCGAGGGGACGCTTTTGGCGAACAACGCCGTGGACGAAAGCGGAAACGGCTCTTATTACGTACTCTACGCCTACGATTGGGGCTATGTGGACAATCATCCCAACGAAGTGGCCGATAAATCGAGTTTCAATATAGAGTGGGCGGTGGATGAAAACGGAAATTCCGTGCATCTGCCCTGCATAGACTTTGTGCGCGTCTATACGGGCGTGAGCCAAAGTTGCGGTTGGTTGGGCGAAACCTCCACCGAACTATCCAAAGCCGAAGATTTGCACGTAGAAAAACAGGATAACAGAAAACAATAAGCAATAATAAGTTATGAAAAAAGTCGACTGGCTATGTTTAGCCTTTATGCTATGCCTATGCCCTCTCCGGTCGCAGGAATCGGACTACACCAAGGGTGTGTTCATCCTCAACGAAGACTGGTTCGGGCATCAGAACAGCACGATTAACTTTTTGCACGAAAGCGGCGAATGGGAATACCGGGTGTTCCAAAAGGAAAATCCGGGCAGGGAATTGGGTTGCACGAGCCAATACGGGGCGATATACGAAGACCGTATGTATATCATATCCAAGCAGGAACGTGATATGGGCGCTTCGGTAACAGGCGGAAGGATAACGGTTTGCGATGCCAAGACCATGAAATGTATCGCGCAGCTTCCCCACATCGCCACCGACAGCAACGGAAATTCTATAGCCGATGGCCGCGGCTTTGTGGGCGTCACGCCGCAAAAAGGCTACATCTCCACAAGCAACGGCATTTATGTGTTCAACCTCGAAAGCTTGCAGATAAGCGGCATGATTGCGGGAACGGGCAGCGACAACGGAGGGCTCTATTCCGCGCAGTGCGGCATGATGATTTGCCATAAAGACCGTGTGTTTGCGGTTCATCAGAAAAAGGGTCTGTTGGTGATTGATGCCGAAAGCGATACGGTTCTGCGCGTTATCGGCGCTCCTGTGGAGGGGGGCGTGCAGCGTGGGTTCGGTTCTGTCGTGCAGTCGAAGGACAGCACGCTGTGGCTTAGCGTGGCCGCGGAGATAAACGGGCGCGGCAGCACGGTGGATTATTTTTTCAAGCTTGACCCTAAGACCCTCGACACCACACGGATAGCGGTGCCGGCCGGTTATGGGCTGCCCAATTCGTGGTACGCTTGGACGGCCGATGCGTTCTGCGCCTCCATGCAACAGAACAAGCTGTATTGGAAGAAACAAAGCGAGGGCTGGTTCACGCATAGCCAAATCGTATGCTATGACATCGACAAGGGCGAATGTTCCGATTTTTTCGATTCGCAGTCCATAGGCTGGTATATCTACTGCGGCGCGGGTTTCCGCATTCATCCCCAAACGGACGAGATGTATGTTTCGCTCTATCAAGATAATCTGAAACAGACCTATCAAACGGTGCGTTTGAGCAATACGGGCGAAGTGTTGGGCGTTTACGAAATGATAGACAACTATTGGTTTCCTGCCTTGGTAATCTTTCCTCGGCAGGCGCAGAACGACACGACGGAGCCGAGTGAGCCCGCCGAACCCGACACCACGGCGGTGGAACAACCAAGTGCGTCTTCTCTGCGGATTTATCCGAACCCTGCCACGGAAAGCGTCTATATAGACGGCTCCTACGCGCAGCTGAGGATTTACGACCTCACGGGCCGGCTTCTGCACACCTACGCGCCTCAATCGCGGATTTCGGTGGCGGATTTGCGCCCCGGCATCTATGTCTTCCACCTCACA
>CAMWVZ010000130.1 GCA_947177845.1 uncultured Bacteroidales bacterium
ATCAACCCAATTTTATTTCGAATGTGAGGCCCGAACTGCGCAGGGCGGGAATGAATTCCGAGGCGCGGACGTGTTTGTTGAGCGGCATATTCAGGTACAGGGAACTTTTGGGGTCGCGCACGCGGAAGTTCACGGCCGCACCTTTCTGCGCCACCTTGTCGGTGAGCTGATATTCCTTGCAGAGGGCGCCGATTCTTTCGGTGAAGGCGGGCGACAGGTCGGGCAAATCGAACTCGATGTTCACTATCTTGGTACGCTTGTCCATAAGCTCATTCAGAAGCGTCACGTTCGTCACACCCAATTCCAGACCGTTCTGTTCACGCCCCCACTTGTAGCGCATTTCAACGGAGATGAACACGAATGTCTGCGGGCGTAGCAAATCCTTGAAGCGCATGTGGTCCTCGCCGAAGAGCACCAACTCGAAAGACTCGTTGAAATCTTCCAGCATGAAGCGTCCGTAGGGCTTGCCCGTCTTGGTCATCAATTCGCGGGCGGAGGTCACCACCGCGCCGAATTCCAGCTTCCGGTTCTTGAATCTTTCCCAATCTTCCTGATGCGACAGCACCCCAAGGTTGGTATTGGAGAAAGTATCCAATTCAAGCTGATAGGTTTGCAGGGGATGCCCCGAAATAAACATGCCCACCACCTCTTTCTCGTTGTTGAGCTGCTCGATGGCCGACCAAGGCGTGGTGTCGGGAATATCGATTTCGGCCACTTCGTCGCTTTGGGCCTCGCCGAACAAGTCGGTTTGCGAAGAGTTTTTATTGCGTTGATATTGTGCGGCGTATTGCAGAAGCTTGTCGATGAAGTCGGGACCGTCGGGCTTCTGCCGGGCAAAGAAAGCCGCGCGCGTGATGCCGCCCAGCCCGTCGAAGCCGCCCGCCTTCACCAACGATTCCATACAACGGCGGTTCAGGGCCCGCAGATCGCTGCGTTGCACAAAATTCATCACATCCTTATACGGACCGTTCTCGTTACGCTCCTTCACCAAAAGGTCTACAACCGCCGTCCCCACGTTCTTGATGCCGCTCAACCCGAAACGGATAGCGCCGTCCTTATTCACCGTAAAGCCCGTGAAACTTTCGTTTACATCGGGCCCGAGGATGTTGATTTTCATGCGGCGGCATTCCTCCATATAGAAGGAAATCTTGGTGATGTCGCTGAGGTTGTTCGTCAACACCGACGCCATGAATTCGGCAGGGTAGTGCGCTTTCAGATAGGCCGTCTGATAGGCCACCCACGCATAGCACGTGGCGTGCGACTTATTGAACGCATAGGAGGCGAAGTCCTCCCAGTCCGTCCAGATTTTCTCGCATATCTCGGCGGAATACTGATGTTTTTCGCAACCCTCCATAAAGTGGGCCTTCATCTTGGCCAACACATCCAATTTCTTTTTACCCATAGCCTTGCGGAGCGTGTCGGCGTCCGACTTGCTGAAATCGGCCAGTTTCTGCGAGAGCAACATCACCTGCTCCTGATATACCGTGATTCCATAGGTGTCCTTGAGATATTCCTCCATGTCGGGAATATCGTAGGCGATTTTTTCACGCCCGAACTTGCGGTCGATAAACTGCGGGATGTATTTCATGGGCCCCGGGCGGTAGAGCGCGTTCATGGCGATGATGTCCTCCAAGCGGTTGGGTTTGAGGTCGCGCATGTATTTCTTCATGCCGTCCGATTCAAACTGAAAGATACCGTTGGTCTCGCCCCGTCCGAAAAGGTCGTAGGTGGCCGCGTCGTCCAAGGGAATGTGGTCTATGTCGATGTCTATGCCGTGGCGCAGACGGATGTTGTCCAACGCATCCTTGATGATGGTGAGGGTCTTGAGCCCCAAAAAGTCCATCTTGAGCAGACCCACCGACTCCACATACGTGCCTTCGTATTGGGTGACAGGCATTTCGGAATCTTTGGAAACGCCCGTAGGCACATATTCCACCAAGTCTTCGGGAGCGATGATCATGCCGCAGGCGTGCACACCCACACTCCGGATGCAACCTTCCAGCTCGCGGGCGTATTTGAGGGTCTTCCGCACCAGCTCGTTGGGGTTTTTCTCCATTTCCTCCTGCAACTGGGGCACTTCCTTGAACGCCTTTTCCAACGAGATGTTGGGCGTGTCGGGAACCAAGCCCGCCAAGCGGTTCGATTCGGGCAACGGCAGGTCGAGCACCCGCGCCGCGTCCTTAATCGACGATTTGGCGGCCATGGTGCCGTAGGTAATGATTTGGGAAACCCGTTCCGAACCGTATTTGTCCTTCACGTATTCAATCACCCGTTCCCGTCCTATATCATCGAAATCCACATCGATATCGGGCATGGAGATACGCCCGGGATTTAAAAACCGTTCGAAAAGCAAGTCGTATTTGATAGGGTCCACGTTGGTGATGCCGATGCAGTAGGCAATGGCCGAACCTGCGGCCGACCCACGGCCCGGCCCCACCAAAACCCCCATTTCCCGCGCTTTCCGAATAAAGTCCCACACAATGAGGAAGTAGCCGGGAAAGCCCATGCGTTCGATAGTGTCGAGCTCGAAATCAATACGTTCCTTGATGTTTTTGTCCTGCTCGAAATCCTCGCCGTAGCGCTTTTTCGCCCCCTCGTAGGTGAGGTGGCGCAGGTATTCCATTTCGGAAACAAAAGGCTCGGGAAGCGTGAATTTGGGAAGGAGAATTTCGTGCGTGAGCTCGTAAGTCTCTATTTTTTCGGTGATTTCCCGCGTGTTTTCCAAGTATTCGGGGTGGTCGGGAAAGAGGGCGGCCATTTCGTCCCCGCTCTTGAAATATTCCTGCCCCGTATAGACCATTTTGGTCTCTTCGTTGAGCTTATGCCCCGTATTGAGGCAGATAAGCACCTTGTGCGCCTCGTAGTGTTCGGCCTCCACAAAATGCACGTCGTTGGTGGCGATGCACTTGATGTTGTACTCGGCGGCGAGTTCGGCCAGACGCTTGTTCACCTCCATTTGCTGCGGGTGCCCGTGCATCTGCATCTCCAAATAATAATCCTCACCGAAGAGATTGTGATAGAATTTGATAGTTTCCCTTAGCCAATTGTCTTCGCCGCTCATGATAGCCTGCGGCACCTCGCCTCCCAAGCAGGCCGAGCAGCAAATCAACCCCTCGTGATATTGCTGGAGCAGCTCGTGGTCGATGCGGGGTTTGTAGTAGAAGGCTTCCTTGCGTTGGCTGAACGAGCAGAGCTTCACTAAGTTGTGGTAGCCTGTGGGATTTTTGGCCAACAGGATGAGGTGATAGCTGTTCTTGCCCTCGCCCCCTACCTTTTCAAAACGGCTTTTGGGCGCCACATACACCTCGCAGCCCACAATAGGCTTGATTCCCGCTTTCTTGGCCTCGGTGACGAACTCCATAACCCCATACATATTGCCGTGGTCGGTAATGGCCATGGCGTCCATGCCGAAAGCCTTGGCTTTCTTCATGAGGTCGGAGATTTTGGAGGCGCCGTCCAAAACCGAATAGCGGGTGTGCAGGTGCAGGTGGGTGAAGTAGGGCATAGGAGTTCTGTTGTAACGTCTACAAATGTACGGGAAATTTAA
>CAMWVZ010000131.1 GCA_947177845.1 uncultured Bacteroidales bacterium
GGCTTTTCTACGGGGACGGTGGGTTGGCAGAAGGGGGCGTAGGGGCAGTATTCGCAGGTGGCGGGGTTGTCGGTGCAGGCGATGGGAACGGCGGGGTCGAGCATATCGGCGAGCCAAGCCCTCACCAAATCTTCCACCTCTCCCGTCACACCATTTTCCACACCCTCCAAGGCCGCCATCTTCCCCAACGCACAGATACAAGCCTTCACGCCCGCAAAATCCACGCCCCGCACCCACTGCGGCCTGTTTTGGGCAAAAAGATAGAGATACATCAGCAACTGAAAGGCCTGCTTGCCGTCGTCGCTCCGCAAAAAATCCTCGTTCTCCAAAAGCGAACCCTCCACAACAAGCCTGCGCAGACGCCCCGTCTTGTAGTCCACAATCCGAAGCTCGGCCTCTCCGCCCTGCGGCCTGTAAACGTCGATACGGTCCGCAAAACCCGTCAAACGCACCGACAAACCGTCCACGGCCTCCGTCAACACGCCGTCGAAGCGATACTCACACGCCAGCACCCGCAATTCTCCCCGCGTCACCTCCTCGCGCAACGAAGCCGCATAGCGGTCCACCCAAATCAAAATCTCCTCCCACGCCAGGCGGTTCACGCCGAATGCATACTCGCCCCCCGGAAAGTCGCGCGCCAAGGCCCGCTTCACCAAATCTTCCTTGCGGCGCAAGAGTTCGTCCACGTCGTCCGTAGTAATAATACAATTTAACCGCTCTTTAAAAAACATCTCCATCACCGAATGAAAAACATTGCCTTTTGTGGCAACGTCCATTTCGTCGCTCATCTCGGGCGGCTCGTCGATGCCCGCAATGCGGTTGCGGTAGAAACGCATGGGGCAGGAAGCATATTCGTAGAGAGAAGAATACGAAAGCGCGTGCGAGGACAGCCAATGCCGGAGCTCCTGCAACACCTCGTCGGTCTTCTCCACCGTAAAAGACCCCAAGTCCGCATAACGCGGATGCGCCAGCACAAACGGATAGGCGGGCGCCGGCAACTCGTTCTGCGGCGATTCGTGCCGCAATTGCAACAGGAAACGGCTCATCTCCCCGCCCGCGTCCTGCGAAGCGTGATAGAGCAAGGTGGCCCGGCGGCAGTTCTGCAACAACGAATAGAAATGATGCGCCTCCATAGCCGTCTGTTCGCGCTTGTCGGGCAGATGATAGTGTAGCTTGACGCTCTGCAACAGGAAACTTTCGCGCTGGCTGTCGCTCGGCAAAACGCCCTCGTTCATGGAGAGCATGATGACATGGTCGAATGCCATGCCGCGCGTCTCGAGCATTCCGGTAACGTTGACGCTGTTCTGCGGGTTGCCCGTATAGGTGATGCCGATGTTGGAAATCAACTGCGAGAGGATTTTGCGGCAGGTGAGCGCCCCGAAAGCCACGTGCGGGAAACGCCCCAATATATCGGCTTGATTTTCACATTGCTCCTGCAACTGCGAGAGGTATTGGATTTCGAAAGGACTGTGCGCGAGCCGCCCCGGCACGGGAAAGAGGCTCTGCTGGCCGTGTTTCTCGTCCTGCCTGAACCGTTGCAGCAACTGCCCGCAAAGTTTCGCCAGACGCTCGAAAAACGGCGCCGCCTGGCTTGTTCCGTCAGGTTCTTCGAAGATGAACGCCGCGCAGAGTTCGGTGAAGGCGTCCTCGGGAAAGTGCGATAGGAAATCTTTTTTCGAAAAGCGGTTGCGGTGGCCGTCCAAGAGGTTCTTGATGAGTTTGGGCGCGGTCTTATTGAGGTTGAGGGCGTAGGTGAAGAGCGGATTGCGCAGCAGGTCCACAAGGAAGTCGCCTTTGAGCGCGCCCCCGCTCTGCCATACGTTCTCGCGCGCCTGTTCGAGCGTGGTGAACAGGGTGCCCGCCGCCGTCCCCGCCAAGCTTCCCGCCAAGCTCACGTTGCAGGGTAGGTTCTCGGGCAGGGCGTTCATGAGGGGTGCGAAAAGGCTCTCGTCGTTGAGCACGACGAGCGTGTGCAGCGCGTCGGGGTCTTCTTTGAGGAGTTTCGCGGCCATCTGCACCTGCCCCGTGTTTTGGGCGCAGGGCACAATGCGGTAGGGAAGACAACGCAGGCTGTCGCTCCAGTCGTCTTCGCCAAGATGATGGTTCAGGTCGCTGTCCTCGCGGTAGCGGCGCATGAAGAAACCGGCTTCCTGCGGGGAGTCTTTCGCCATATAGTAGGCGTCGGCGTTCCACAGCACTTCGGCCTTGCCCGCGCGCACAAGGGTCTTGATAAGGCTTTCTTCGGCCTTGGTGAGAGCGTTGAGCCCCACAAACAGGTAGAAGTTGCGCGCGGGCACGCCGCCTTCCTGCAAGAGAGCGGGCAGTTGGCGGGCCGCTTCGCGCCCCGCCAACCCGGTATACGCCAAGCCTTTGTCCAAAAGCTTGCGGGTGAAGATTTCGTAGATGGGCCACAACTTGCGGTAGAAATCCAAATAGCGGTTCTGCAACTGCCCCACGTGCTCGTCGAGATTGAGATGCCAGTTGGCGATGCGTTTCTCTTCGGCCACATAGTGCAGGATTTCGTCGGCGGGAGCGAGTTGGTTGTCTATTTGGTTGAAGTCGGAAAGCAGGATTTCGGCCCAGTCCCAGAATTGGTCGGGGGTCTTGATGTTTTCCTCGCCCTCGTAGGCTTCTTGATAGGCTTCGTAGAGCAAGGCCGCCAATTCGGTGGAATCGCCCGCGCGGAGCATCGAGAACTCCTCCACCAAGCGGTTCACGGTGGTGAAGACGGGCAGGAAACGGGGGGTGTCTGCGTCCGCGCGGGCCATCAGCGCCTCGCTCAACACCCTTTGCAGACGCATATTGGGCAGCACCACGCACAGATGTGTTTCGCGCAGGTCGATGCCTTCTATCTTTTCGCACACATACTCGATGAAACTTTGCTTTCTCACTTGCTTTTTGTATTATTATAAACGGGCAGCGGGGCGAGCCTGCCGCTTTCTATCATACGCACAATGGTTTCTATATCGCGGTCGGCGCCCTGCGGGTCGTAGCCTTGCTTCAAATCGAACCCCCACAGCCTGGCCAAGGTCTGATAGGCCCCCGCACGGGCCGACCCACGGAAATCCTTGAGAAGAAAATAGGCGGCGGTGTCGGTCTGCCGCGCCAGCAGTTTCAGCAGAATGGCGCCCTGACTCTTGGTGAGGCCTTTGAGGTCTTTGAGAAAGTCCTCGCGGATTTGCTTTTCTTCGTTCTTGAAGAATTTGCGGTCTTCTTTCTTGCGCATCCCTTCCGCGCGCAGGGCGTTGTAGGTCTCCATGCGGCGCTGGGCCATTATCGCGTAGGGATAGGTGCGGCGGATGTTATACACCAGGCGGTAGTAGGCGCGGCGCTCGTCTTCCGAGAGGCGGCGGGCGTGAATGTCAACGGGGTTGAGGGAGTAGGTGGGGAGAAGTCCGTTGCCAGCGGAGGAAAGGGCAAGCGTGTCGCCCGCCGTCTCCGCCACGGCCTCTGTCGCCGTCCCCGCCACGGCTTTTGTCACGCCCCCCGCGAGGCACATCATCGCTATAATCCACCCTTTCATACGCATACGCGAAGATAGTTAAAA
>CAMWVZ010000132.1 GCA_947177845.1 uncultured Bacteroidales bacterium
CCGTCCAAGGCCTTGAGCAAATCGAGGAGACTTTCGTTATGCGCGTGGCCGAAATCGCCTATGTTCACGCCCGTCAACACAATTTCCTTTACCCCCGATGCGGCGATTTCCTCCGCGGTGCGCAGGGTGCGCGCCACGGTGTCGCTACGGCTCCGCCCCCGCGCATAGGGAATGGCGCAATACGAACAGAAATTGTTGCAGCCGTCCTGCACCTTAAAGAACGAGCGGGTGCGCCCCACCGAAGAATAGGTGGGCACGAAACCGCTTTCGGAAGAGTTCTCCGCCTGAGTCCTCACCCCGCGTACAAAATCCGGCAGCAGATGCTTGTCGTGCGTGCCCAGCACCCAATCCACACCCTCCAGCCCCGCCACTTCCTGCGGCCTCAGCTGCGAGAAGCAGCCCACCACGGCAATTCTGGCCTGCGGATTGAGGCGGTGCGCCTGATGAATGACCTGCCGGCATTTCTTTTCGGCGGCGGCGGTTACGGTGCAGGTGTTCACCACATACACATCGGCCGCTTGCTCAAAATCCACCACCTCGAAGCCTTTGGCGGCGAATTCGCGCGCCAGCCCCGAACTTTCGGCAAAATTCAACCGGCATCCCAACGTATAAAAAGCTATTTTCGGCACTTTTCCCTTATCTTTGTAAGATATTTAATCAAGCCTTGCAAAGGTAATAAAAGATACAGCGATTTATGTACGAGCATAACTCCCGTGGCGACAAGCCTTTTAAACCCGCTTTCCCAAAACGTCCCAAGCAACCCAAAAACATGATCTACGGCCTGCGCCCCGTCATCGAGGCGCTCAAGGCGGGCAAGGAATTCGAAAGAATCATCATTCAGAAAGGTTTGCAAAGCGATATAGCGAAAACGCTCGACGCCCTCACACGCGAAAGGCATCTGCACGCCGTCTATGTGCCCCGGCAGCGGCTCGACTTTCTCTGCAACAGCAATCATCAGGGAGTGGTGGCCTATCTTTCGTTGGTGGAATACATGCATATCGAAGACCTGCTTCCCTGTCTTTTCGAACAGGGGAAAACGCCTCTGCTGCTGATTTTCGACCGCGTCACCGATGTACGCAATTTCGGAGCCATGGTGCGCACGGCCGAATGCGCGGGCGTGGATGCGGTGATTGTGCCCACGCAGAATTCCGCCCCCGTCAACGAAGATGCCGTCAAGACCTCGGCGGGTGCGTTGATGAGCGTGCCTGTGTGCCGCGAGGAGAACCTCAAGACCGTCATCCACTATCTCAAGGCTTCGGGCGTGCAGGTCTACGCTGCTTCCGAAAAGGCTTCGCTGGAATATACCCAAGCCGATTTCTCGCTCCCCACCGCCTTTATCCTAGGTTCGGAGGAAGACGGGGTGAGTCCCGAATATCTCAAACTCTGCGACAAGCAACTGCGCATTCCGCTCTTGGGAAATATAGAATCGCTCAATGTGTCGGTGGCCAACGGCGTGCTGCTCTACGAAGCGGTGCGGCAAAGGAGAAAATAAACGCACTCTGTTTTATGCGCCCCTTACGAATCGGTAGCTGATGGTGCCCACTTGTTCGGAAGGCGCGCTGTCTTTCGGCACGAAACGCGACTGCCGTGCGGCGTTTTCGGCCGTGCGCCAAAGTTTCTGATCGAAGGTGGTGGTACCTTTCACCCCTGCCTGCACGCGCGTGACCGCTCCGGCGGGGTTCACCCAAATCCTCACGACCACAACGCCTTCCTCTTCCGAATTATACGAAGGTTTTACCAAAGATTTCAAAGTACGGCCATTGAGCGAGAACGAAATTCCTCCGCTGCCGCCGTTGCCCTCGTAGCCCTTGGCGTTCACATCGCCCGTAGGCTTGCCCTGATCGCCGGGCTGCGAAGTTTCGCCCTGAGAGGAATTGTCGGTACCCTTGCGCTTTCCCGGATAAAGGGCCAACGGGTTCAACTCGGGTTCCCGTTTCTCCTCGCGCACACGTTCCTGCACCTCGGGCTTGTCCGGCACGGGCTTCACCGTCGGCTGGGGTTTGGGTTTCGGCGTCACCTTGGGTAAAGCGGGAGCCTCCTCCTCGCTCTGCGTCAGCACCGTTTCTTCCTCGAAATCGGGTTCGGAAGCCTCCGCCGGTTCTATCGGTTCGGCCATGGGATTCATCTCCTGCCTGTCGCCCATGCCCACGTCTGAATAGCCTAAATTCACCTCCATGCCATATTCGGGAGGAGGCGGAAAGGGTCGGTACATACCGCAGAAATACAGGACGCAGAACAATGCGCCCGCCGAAAGCAAGCTCACCGCCCACGCCCAAAGACGGGCCTTCCGTTCATTTCTTTCTTCGCTGTTACTCATGGGGCGCGGTTGCCAAAATGGTTTTCAGTTTGTGTCCCGTCCGCTCGTTCACCGTGTTGACGGCATCCATAACCCGCACCACATACTGCACGGGAACGGTCTTGTCCACCCGCAGCACAATCGTGGCATCGGGATTTTCCCGGGTCAGGGCATGGATTTCGGCTTCCAAATCCGCACCCTCCACATAGGTCTGTTCCACAAAATACTGATACTGGTCGTTGATATACACGGTGTAGTTCTGCTTGGCCATGGTGCGGCTGTTGCTGTTGGGCAAAAGCAGCTTGATAGCGTTGGGGCTCACCATGGTAGAGAG
The DNA here is from genome assembly GCA_947177845.1 of uncultured Bacteroidales bacterium. Classification (GTDB taxonomy): domain Bacteria; phylum Bacteroidota; class Bacteroidia; order Bacteroidales; family P3; genus Pullibacteroides. The sequence goes on from CAMWVZ010000132.1 coordinate 2,631, forward strand.
CAGGATGAAGAAGATAAGCAACAGGAACACCAGATCGGACATGGAGGCCGAACTGAAATTCAAATCCTGCTTATAGCGCGATTTCAGTGCCATAATCCTGTTACTTTACAGGTTCGTTCAACAAGTCCATGAACTCGGACGAGCGGCGTTCGAAAACATGGGTCGCCCTGCCGATGCGCGCCACGATGAAATTGTAGCAGATATAGGCGATGATGCCTACCAGAAGCCCCGCCACGGTGGTCACCATAGCCTGATACATACCGTGGGCCAAGGTGTCCACTTCGATGTTGCTGCCTCGGGAAGCCATATCGAAGAAAACGCGCACCATACCCGTCACCGTGCCTAGGAAACCTATCATGGGAGCCGCCCCGGCCGTGGTGGAAAGCCAACCGATGTTCTTTTCCAGACGCGCCACCTCGAGGTTGCCCGCGTCTTCCATGGCCGACTTGATATTTTCAACGGGCTTGCCGATACGGTCGATGCCTTTTTCCATAATGCGCGCGGTGGGCGTGTTGGTGTTGTGGCAAAGCGTTTTGGCGGAATCCAAGCGGTTGCCCAACACATAGTCGCGCACCGAATCCACCAAGCCGTTTTCGTTTCTCGAAGCCTTGTTGATGACGATGAGCCTTTCCACAAACACATAAATGCTCACGAAAAGCAGAACGAGAATGGGAATCATGATCCAGCCGCCTTTCATGGCCAGTTCGAGAATGGGGATTTTTTCCTGTGTCTGCGCCAGAGCCATTCCCGTTTCAGGCAGAGAGACCATCGTGTCGATGGCCGATGTGATTTGTAACAACATATCGTTTCTTGTTTCTTATCGTTTTCGGTCTTGTCTGCACCAAACTCTTATTTGGCGAAAATATCGCTTTTGTCGCGACGCCCGCCCTGCCCCTTCG
>CAMWVZ010000133.1 GCA_947177845.1 uncultured Bacteroidales bacterium
CCGTAAGCTATCCGCTCACGCTGACCGATTCCCTGCAACCGGTATCCTACTATCTGAAGAGCGACAAGAGCAAGCAACAGAGGTTGGGTTTCATCGCGCAGGAAGTGCAGCGCTACTTCCCCTGCTTGGTGCGCGAAGGTAGCAAGGGTATGCTGAGACTCGATTATATGGGCTTGATTCCCGTGTTGTGGGATTTCAGCAAGCAACTGCGCCAGGAAAATATGGAGTTGAAGAAAGAAGCCGCCGAACAGGCGGCGCGCATCGATAAGCTCGAAGCGGAAATCGAGGCTATCAAGGAACTTCTCAATCAAGATAAATAACCCTACGGTATGAGCGGCGACACAGTTATTCGCACCTGCAATCTGGATGTTTACCAAAAGCGCACCCGTGTGCTTGCCGGGGTGAATATGGAATTGAAGAAAGGTGAACTCGTGTATTTGATAGGCAAGACGGGCGCGGGGAAAAGTTCGCTTCTGCGCACGCTCTATGCCGATATTCCGGTAGGGAGCGGGGAGGCCTGTGTGGCGGGCTACGACCTGGCCTCCTGCCGCAAGCGCGATATTCCTTATCTGCGTCGCAAATTGGGCATTGTGTTTCAGGATTTCCAATTGCTCACCGACCGCAATGTGCACGATAATCTTTCGTTTGTGCTGCGTGCCACCGAATGGCGCGACAAAACGGCTATCGAACGCCGCATCGCCGAGGTCTTGGACATGGTGGGTATGGGAACCAAGGCGCATAAGATGCCCTATCAGCTTTCGGGCGGAGAACAGCAACGCTTGGCCATCGCCCGCGCCCTGCTCAACGACCCCGAAGTTATCTTGGCCGACGAGCCTACGGGAAACCTCGATTTGGAGACCTCCGAAGAAATCATGAAATTATTGGTGGACATCAGCCATAACGGTTGCGCGATGCTCGTGGCCACCCACGACTTTCTCATCATCTCCAAATATCCTTCCCACATCCTTGTCTGCAAAGACGGCACGGTGGTGCACGAGGATTTATAAATCCTCCAAAATCTTACATACGGAATCGTAATCTTTCGACGTCATCAATCTGATTTTCGTCGGCTTGAAATTCGCGATGCCCCGAAAGAAACCGGGGTAGTGGATTTTCATTTCCTGCGCCGCCACGCGTTCTCCCTTCAGTTCGATTTCCTTGCGGAACAATTCCAGACATACCGATTTCCGTTCTTCCAAAGAAGGCGTGACTTGCGAGAAAATCCACGGATTTCCGATGGCCGCCCGCCCGATAAGCACGCCGTCCACCCCATAATCGTTTCGGGCCTGTAAGGCTTTCTGTACGGAATCGATGTCGCCGTTGCCGAATACGGGAATTTTTATCCGAGGGTTGGCCTTCACCTTGCCGATAAGCGTCCAATCCGCTTTCCCCGCATAGAGTTGCGAGCGGGTGCGTCCGTGAATGCTGATGCCGGAGATGCCCACGTCCTGCAGCCTCTCCGCCACCTCCACAATCGGCTTGTTGCTTTCGTCCCAACCCAAGCGAGTCTTTACCGTGACAGGCAGGCCGAAAGCCTCCATGGCCCGTACCACGGCCCCCGTAAGACGTACCATTTTCGGAATATCCTGTAGAATGCCCGAACCCGCGCCCCGGCTCACGATTTTCTTGACGGGGCACCCCCAGTTGATGTCGATGAAATCGGGTTTCTGTGCGGCGGCGATTTCGGCCGCCCCCCGCAGACTCTCTTCGTCACTGCCGAAAATCTGAATGCCTATGGGCCGCTCTTCGGGCAAGAACGACATCTTGCACAGACTTTTGGCGGCCTGCCGCACCAAGGCGTCGGACGAAATGAATTCGCTCACCGTCACGTCGGCGCCGAACCTCTTGCAGATACTGCGGAAAGGCGCATCGGTCACCGCCTCCATAGGGGCAAGCCAAAGCGAAAAATTACCTAAATTCACAATTTCAGCCCTGTTTCTCAATCTCCCGCACGCGCGGCAAGATTTCGCTCCACTTTTCTTTGTCGAGTTTGGGCCCCACCACCTTCACCACCTCGGTGGCGATCATCGAAGCGATGTCGCCGCAGGTCTGTGTCGAGAGACCTTTGCTTTTGCCGTAGAGGAAGCCCGCCGCATAACTGTCGCCCGCACCGTTGCTGTCGATACGGTTCACCTTTTCGGCCGTAATGGTATAGAGTTTGCCGTTGTCCATCACAATCGAACCCCGCGAACCGAGTTTCACAACCGCCGTAGGCACCTGTTTGGCGAGAATGGAGAGCGCCTCCAATTCTTTCTTGTCGGTATAGGCCAAGGCCTCTTCTTCGTTGGCGAAAACGATATCGACGCCCCGGTTCAGAATCTTATGCAGGAAATTACGATGCTCCACCACCACATTATAGCTGGCCAAGTCGAGCGACACCTTCAGGCGGGCTTCCTTGGCCAAGGCGATGGCACGTTCCATAAGCTCGTAGTTCTGAACTAAATATCCTTCAATATGCAGATAGCCGTAGCCTTCGAACATATCGGGCCGCAGGTCTTGAGCCGCCAGCGTGGAGGCTGCCCCCAAGAAAGTGGCGAAAGTGCGCTCGGCATCGGGGCTCATCAAGGTAATGGCCGTGCCGGTGGGAATGTTCGAGTAGGTGAAGTGCGGCGTGATGCCGTGCTCCTTGAGGTCCTGCGTATAAAATTCGCCGCGCGGGTCGTTTTTGCCCGTGCAGCCTATGAACCCGCAGCCTCCGCCCAGCGATGCCACGGCGGAAATGGTGTTGGATGCCGAACCGCCCGAACTCAAGGTCGGGTTTTCGTTCTTGAAGTAAGAGAGAATCTTGCCGGCCCGTTGCCAATCCACCAACGTCATGCTTCCCTTGGGCAGCTGCAAATCCAACAGCGCCTCGTCCGAGGGCAGGTGGTAAATCATATCCACCAAGGCGTTGCCGATACCTAAAATCTTGTTTTCCATAAGGACGCTCTTTTACTTCTCCAAAACTTGCATGAACTTTTCCCTCCACAGGTCGGGCATATCGAACGAACCCTGCCGTACGGCATCGTAGGTGGAAAGCACACCGTAGGAGTCGGCGTGAATGTCGCCGGTGCGGGCATTGACGATATGCTGGGTGATGCCGATACTGCGGTTGCCCACTTTGGTGATGCGGGTATCCAGAAGCACTTCGTCGTTCCGAAGCACCTGCTTGCGGAAATTGGTTTCCAGATGCACCATCACCACACTCTTGCCTTTGGGGTCCATGTCGGGAATAAGGGACGTAAGCAAGGCGAAGCGCCCCGTATCGAACCACTCTGCATAAATGGCATTGTTCACGTGCCCGTAGATATCGATGTCCGTAAAACGGATCTGCAAGGGTAGTTTCATCGTGAAATTATCGTACAATCACCAATTTGGAGGAGAGGTTGACGTTTTCACCGCGCAGGGTGACGAAATACAGGCCCGGAACGAGGTTCTGCAAGGGCAGTTCGATGCGGGCGTTTCCGGCCTCCGTATGTACGTTGCCGAGATCCAGCACACAGGCTCCGGTATGGTTCAGCACCTGAACACGCACCATGG
>CAMWVZ010000134.1 GCA_947177845.1 uncultured Bacteroidales bacterium
CAACCGCAAGTTTGTTTACTAAAATCGTGGATTTTGTTTTTTAGTTAAAAAGCGATAACTTTGCGGCCCTTAACAAAAGACATAACATCATGACAAAAGCGGAAGTAGTAGCTGCCATCTCAGAAAAGACCGGTATCGACAAGATGACGGTTTTGGCAACAGTAGAAACCTTCATGGAAGTAGTGAAGACCACGATGATTCACGGTGAAAACATTTATCTCCGTGGCTTCGGTAGTTTCATCATCAAGCAAAGGGCCAAGAAGACCGGGCAAAACATCACGAAGAGAAAGAGCATTGTGATTCCCGCCCACAAAATCCCTGCTTTCAAACCGGCCAAGCCCTTCAAGGATGAAGTGAAGAAAAAATTAAAAGTAAAATAAGATGCCCAGCGGAAAGAAACGTAAAAGACATAAGATGGCGATGCACAAACGCAAAAAACGTTTGCGCAAGAATCGTCATAAGAACAAATAGTCTTTTTGGATTATTGATATGGTCGGGAAAGAGGCCTGCACAGGTGCAGGCCTCTTTTTTTATACCCCCTCTTCTTTTTTCTCTGAAATTTGGTGGTTCGAAAATTATAGCTACATTTGCAGTGCACTATTTCACTAATACAGTAGTAAAATAACGCAAAAATAATTAATAAACATAAAGTTATGATTACAATTAAGAACATGAGTTTCCGCTACGGAAAGCACCGCATGGTGTTCGACCGTCTGAATATGGAAATGAAAGCGGGCTATATCTACGGTCTCTTGGGCGAGAACGGCGTAGGCAAGACCACCCTCCTGCGGCTGTTGGCCGGTTTGCGTTTCCCCACCCAAGGAAGCGTGGAAGTGTTGGGCTTCACCCCCTCCCAACGCCGCACCGAATTTTTGAGCGACCTCTATTATCTTCCCGAGGTGATTGATGTGGTGCCCCTGAGCATGAACGAATATGCGAAACGCTATGCGCCCTTCTACCCGCGTTTCGACTATGAAAAATTCAATAATTATTTGGAAGAGTGGAACATAGACCCCGCCCAAAAATTGTCGCAATCCTCGCACGGGCAACAGAAAAAGGCCATGATGAGTTTCGCTTTGGCATGCAATACCCGGCTTCTGCTGCTCGACGAACCCACCAACGGCATGGACATTCCCTCCAAAGGCATCTTCCGCCGTCTGTTGGCGCAGGCTTCGGACGACGACAAATGTTTTGTGGTGTCCACGCATCAGGTGCGCGACTTGGAAAATCTCATCGACCCTATCCTCATTCTCGAAAAGAACCAAGTGTTGCTCAACAACACCGTTGAGGAAATCACCAAGAAACTTTGGTTCGGCGTCAAGAGCGAGAAATCCGACCACGACCTCTATCGCGAGGAATGCATCGGGGGCTATGCGGTGGTGGACTACAACGACCGTCACGAGGAAAGTCATCTGAATATAGAGATGCTTTTCAATGCCGCCATTCAGAACAAATCGCTCTTCAAGCGGATGTTCATTGAGGAACAACGGGTTCCCCATTCGGACTTTTCCGAAGAGATGCGGCAGAAACTCTCCGGCGAGGACTGCGCGAACAAGGAACGCGAAAACGGAACGGACGAATAAAATCACGGAAGAAACGCTTTAAAAAATCATCATCATGAACAATATAATTTCTTTAAGACGTGTAGGTTTATTGCTCGGCAACGAATTTCGCAAAAACGGAAAGACCTATATTATATTCATCTCGATATTGGCGGGAATGTATATTTTGGCGGGAATCTTCGGCGGTATCGTCGGTTTGAAAAGCATAACCGGCACCCAATATATCGCAGCACTGACCGTCCTGTTGCCTTTTGTCATCTACAAGGATCTCTTCCACCCCGTGAAAGGATTGAACGCCACGCTTCTGCCGGCAAGCAACGAGGAGAAATATCTCACGGCCTTTTTGCAATGTGCGGTGATTTTTCCTTTGGGTATGATTTTTGGCTTTTGGTTGCTGACTTTGCTGAGCGCACTGCTGACCGGCCATAATGAATTGATATGGAATGCAGGAATTCTTTTCGTGGACAGGGACAACAGCTACGGTTCATTCAGCCTCGGCTTCTTCGATTCGTGGTTTTGGCAGATTGTGGCCTGTCAAAGTTTTTCTCTGTGGGCCGTGCATTTCTTCAAGACCAAGAAATTCTGGAGAGCCGTTCTGACGTGGTTCAGCGTCTGTTTCGTGCTTCTGACTATAGGAAGCATCACCGCTTTCCGTATCATCATGTGGCAGAACGACGGCATGGGCTTTGACTTTGCCGGCACCACACGGTTCGCGCATATTCTCCACATATTCTTCTCTATCCTCCTGCCTATAGGTCTTTGGGCGTGGGGTTACTGCAAGATGAAGAAACAACAGTTTTAAACGCAAACATCATGGAATTCAAATCAGATAAGGCCATTTATGAGCAGATTGCGGAATATGTCTGCGAAAAGGTATTGCGCGGGGAGTGGAAAGATGAGGAAAGGATGCCTTCCGTGCGCGAATTTGCCGTGAGCCTTACCGTCAATCCCAATACGGTGATGCGCGCCTACGAGCACTTGGAACGCCACGGAATCATCTACAGCAAGCGGGGTATCGGCTTTCTAATCAGCGAGAACAGCCAACAGAAAGCCGCCGGACTGATGCGCGAGGATTTCCTCAAGAGCGTTCCGGCCTTCGTTTCCCGCATGAAGTTGTTGGGCATCGACTTCAAGGAGTTGGAGCAATACGCTTGAAATAATAGAAATTTTCGGTTTTGCAAATTTTATTAATATATTTGTGGAAAGTTTTTTTGAATTTTGAGGTATGAAAAGATTTTGCAAGTATATGGAACGCCTCTTGTTGGTGGGGTTGTTGGCCATCGGAACGCTCCACGGGGCGTTTGCCCAGACGGGAAAGATTGCGGGAAGCGTGCGCGAAGCGGAGAACGGCAAACCAATGCCCTTCGCCAATGTGGTGTTGGTGAAGGCCTCCGACAGCTCGCAGGTGCTGGGGCTCGCCTCCAACGACAGCGGCGCGTTCCTCTTCAAACGCATTCCCGCCGGTACGTATTTCGTGCAGGTGTCGGTTTTGGGCTATCACCGCAACAATTCCGAAATCTTTACCATAGATGCCGCCCATACCGACATCTCGCTCAAGCCGATAACGCTCACCTCGCAGGCCGTGCAGCTCGATGCCGTGGTGGTGCGCGCCAAACGCCCCGTCATGGAGATGAAACCCGGAAAAATCACCATGAACGTATCGCAAAGCCTTGCCAGCCAAGCCGACAACGCTTTCGAAATGCTCAAGAAATTTCCCGGCGTCACCATCGACAAAGACGACAATATCTCGCTTAACGGACGGGGCGGCGTATTGGTGCTTATCAACGACCGCGACCCGCATTTGGGAGGGCAGAACCTCGCCAACTACCTGCGCGGTATGCCCGGCAACAACATCGAGAAAATCGAGGTGATGAACAATCCCTCTTCGAAATACGATGCCGAGGGAACGGGCGGTATCATCAACATCAAGACCGTGCGCAGCCAAGCTTCGGG